>CAWBCB010000012.1:0-27022 GCA_963787095.1 uncultured Cytophagales bacterium
ATTAGTAATAATAAAAAGATCAAGATCTCCATCTCTATCATAATCAAAAAAGGACGCATGCATGGCTTGTCGTTGATCGGTTATCCCGTATTGCAGAGCCGATTCTGTAAACGTATTATCATGATTATTGATAAAGAGTAAATTGTGGTTATCCATCGAATTACCAGAAACACACACAAAAATATCTAACCATCCATCTTGATCTACATCAGCCATCAGGGTGCCTGTTGTCCAATAGGGGTTCATGGTACCAGAAATTTCTGTAATGTCTTCAAAGGTTAAATTGCCTTTATTCAGATATAGTCTGCTCGTGATCTGATTCCCACTGAAAAACAAATCGGTAAGTCCATCATTATTGATATCTCCTGCAGCCACCCCGGCTCCTGTATAGATATTCATGTAGGTGTTTACATTTACCTCTTCAGTTTCGTCTAATAAATTATTGAAATGGATATTTGTTTGCGAGGATGGGACGAGTGAAAAGAGCGAAGTTTTTTTTGAACTACAGTTACTAAGAGCGAGTATTGCAATTAGCAGGAGCGCAAATTGGGCAGACCGATTCATGGTTTTATGATTGTCTTTTTACCTGACGAGTGATAGATCGTTAGTTCAATCATGTCGTCCAACAGTCTCATCTTTCGGCTGCTATTGGAAAGGTATGACGAACCGTAGTAAAACTCATGTCGATAACTGTGGCCATTGATAAGTTTAACTTCAGCATATTCAGCATCTCGTTCAGGTGTATAGTAATTACCGCTTTTGCTCAAGCGATGGACTTTCATTTTCCCATTATTGATTCCAGCAAGAATGAGTTCGTGTCCGTTCGCGGCAATCAACTTTGCCAGACTCTTTGAGTCTTGATCTACCATAAATCCAGAATTCAGTGAGGAAATTACTGAAAATCCTCCCTTCCCATTCCCTTTTAAATAGGATCCTATTGAAGCGTCATATCTTCCGGTTGAGACTTCTGTTGAATAGGAGTTACCAATAAGTAATGCATCCAGATTACCATCACGATCGTAATCTTCAACAACAACTCCGTGCACTGGGGAGATTTGAATTTGAATAGGCAGCGGGGTAACCGCAAAATTTCCATTGCCTTTGTTTTCGATATAACTTGTTTCAAACCACTCAGAACAGACTTTATAAGCGTTGGAAATTTCTTCCGGCAAAAAAGATTTTTCGAAATTAGCTTTGGCATACGGTTCGTACGTTCTAAAGCGTGCCCGGATGGGAGGAATTTGTTTTACCAGATCATCCCACGTGTGAGCAACTTGTTTTTCACCATCAATGTATAAACTTAAAACAGGATCAATCGAACCATTTTTATCATAATCATTGGCATAAATACAGAGTGGCTCTTTGGTTGTTCCCTTATATCGGGAGTTTAAACCCAAGTTGCCGGCTATGTAATCCATATCTCCATCGTGATCAAAATCGCCTGCTGTTAAACTATTCCACCATCCACTTGTATTAGCCAATGCCGGGCTTGCTACTTTCTCGAAATTCTTTCCTTCATTATTTTTAAAATACGTGATGGGCATGAACTCACCAACCAGCAAAAGATCCATCCAGCCATCCGTATTCACATCGGTCCATAATCCAGCAGTGACCAATCCCAGATTCAGTAAATCAGGACAAATTATTTTGGTGACATCTGTGAAAAGCACCTTCCCGTCTCGCGAATCATTTCTTAGTAAATAGCTGCTTGCAGGCATCGGGTACTCACCTGGAATAATTCTTCCGCCCACAAAAAGATCAAGATCACCGTCATGATCATAGTCAGACGCAATCACACATGAACCACTTTGATAAATAATAGGAAGCGAATTGATGGCTTCGGTAAATTTTCCACTGCCATCATTTAAATATAGGTGATCAGCATATACTATTGATTCTTTTTTTTCTTCGGATCCACCTGACGCTACATATAAATCTTCGTGTCCATCATTGTTCACATCAAAGAACAATACTCCCATTTGATCTGCGAGATTGTTGTCTGTGGTTACAGGGTTGGTGATAAATTTTCCATTTGGTTGCTGAATAAATAAGTTTCCCTTCTTGCCTAAGGCACCACCAATAAAAAAATCATCGAGGCCATCATTATTTACGTCACTTACAGTAATGCCCGGGCCATTTCTGGAATGCATATGAGGGAGCAATGGTTGAATTTTAAAATCAACAAAATCATTTTCAGAATGGGTATAGTCAATACCTGACACTTCAGTTACTTCTTCAAAAAGGGTAGGAGAATTTATTTTATCTTTTTTTATCTGCGGCTTAGCTTCAGAATATTTTAACGTTAGTACTTGATTGCTATTTACTCTTAGAAGTTCCTGTGAATTTCCATCAGGCCAGATCACTTGAAGTGAATCGAGCTGCGAAGTTTGCCCTAATCCAAAATGGAGAAAGGGCTCAACGGATGACAAGGAATCCCCGAAAGGGAGTGAAGTATTGATATTGTAATGTGCCTTTATTCCTAACATAGATTTTGGCACCAAACCCTTCCTGATTTAATGAAGGACCTTCAAATTTAATGCGTAGAAAATTTACTGTGTCAGCATTATTGTTTTTTGAGTTTTTGAAAATGGAAGCTGTTTCATCAAGGTTGTTGGTTATTAAATCCAGGTCCCCGTCATTGTCTAAATCGGCATAAGCTGCTCCGTTGGAATAGGCTGTTGATGAAAGTCCCCATTGTTCAGACAAATCGGTAAAGGTGAGGTTGCCGTTGTTATGATAAAGATATTTATGTACTTGAATGCCAGGGATTTTTGCAAGCATGTCAAGTCGCTCTTTCTTATTCGCTTGTTCTGTTCCCATGCGCGAAGTGCGCTCGCTAAATTTTATAAAGTCAAGGTTTGTAATATCCTGCCGATACCCATTGGTAATAAAGAGATCTTTGAACCCATCATTATCATAATCGGCTAACAAAGGACTCCAACTCCAGTCAGTAGCTTCAATGCCTGCGAGGTATCCTATCTCGCTAAATGTTCCATTGCCATTATTAAGTTGTAGTGTGTTGCGTATGTATTGAGGTTCATATCCAAATCGAAGGCCGTTTTCAAATTCATCGTAGATGTTACCCATAATGGTAACCTTCCACCTATAGTTATCAGGCGGCAGCATGTCTACTTCCACTAAGTCAACAAGGCCATCATTGTTAATGTCAGCAATGTCGTTACCCATGGCATTGTAGGTAGCATGTTTAAAAAATTTACCGGCTTGGTTTGTAAACGTTCCATTCTGGTTGTTGACATAAAGCAGATCGTTTGTGATAAAATCATTCGAAACATATACATCGGGCCAGCCATCATCATTGATATCACAAACCTGCACCCCAAGGCCGAATCCTTCAATTAAAATACCGGCTTCAAAAGACACATTTGTAAACGTATTGTCTCCATTATTTCGATACAACTGATCGGTGGTTGATGATTCTCCTTTTACTGATTTAGGCCGCGCGCGATTCCGGCTGTATTCCACAAAGGCGTTACGCAAAAAATATACGTCCAGATCACCGTCTTTGTCGTAATCAAAAAATGCAGTTTGAATGTTGTGCCCAGTTCCTTCAAGTCCGTACGATTGGGCCGATTCAGTAAACGTATTGTTTCCGTTATTAATAAATAACAAATTCCTCTTTTTATCGACTGGGGTGTGCCGTGTGCCTGAAACGGAAACAAAAATATCTTTATAGCCATCTTGATTAATATCTACCATCGTTACCCCATTGCACCAAACGGAAGTGTTTACACCGGCCTTTTCAGTAATGTCTTCAAATTTCCAGTTGCCCTGATTCAGGTATAACTTACTGGATGTCATATTGCCGGTGAAGTATAAATCCTGAAGGCCATCGTTATTAATATCCCCTACGGCTACACCGCCTCCATTAAATAAATACTCAAAATCTAAAACACTGAGTGTGTCGGAGTAAATGAGGTTATTGGCAAAATCAATTCCCGTCCGCTCGGCAGGCAATTTTTCATATAAAGGCTTTGGATCGTTCTTGCAGGAGACCAGCGCCAACAGTAAACTCAAAGAAACAGAAATGGGAAAGCAAATTTTTATCACGCAGGAAAATTATATTAAGTGTTGCACACTAGCTCATGCATTACTAACAATGAAGGTATAAATTCTAACAACTTTTTCTTAAAATAAAACAGCGACCCCGATTACTTCAGGATCGCTGTTTTTTTATTTGAGTGAAAGATCCTGCTTAATAGCCAGGGTTTTGTTTTATTTCTCCCTCTGTTCCTTTTGTTCGATCAATTTCGGTTTGAGGGAATGGAAAGACAACATATTTATTATTCCACTTTGCTCCAAAGATTGTAGGCCCAAGATTCCAGCGCACAATATCAAACCATCTGTGAGCTTCAAAGCAAAGCTCAACTCGCTTTTCCTTCTGCAAATCAGCTAAAGTAGCAGTTCCTGCTAGATTGGGAAGGCCTGCTCTATTTCGAATATCATTTATCTGAGTAGTTGCTTCTGCGGCTCTGCCCTTTGCCAGCAATGCTTCTGCATACAGTAACTTAAGTTCAGCAAACCTGAAGGTACGTTCGTTGTTAAAATTACCTTGGTTGTTTCCGGAGAAATCACCACCTACCGAATTGCGCTCACCAGCATATTTTTTTACAACGTAGCCTGACGGTGACCAAGCCGGATCAAAGGGAAGGCTTACTACTGCACTATTCCAAACATAGTATGTATCACCGGCCTGATAGATGAATGAATTCAAGCGCTGATCACCTACTTCAAAAGAATTTACGAGATCCTGAGTAGGCAAAAAATATCCAAGTTTACCACCGGGGGCTCCTTGGTTGGCATCAAAATTTCCCGCATCCCAAAACCATGAGCGACCTGTACCCTGCGAAGCTTTAAAACTTTCGGAGTGTGTATCATCAAATACCCAAATGTTATCGTCTGAATGAGGACCACCAAACTGGACTTCAAAAACAGATTCTTTGTTATTTTCATTGTCAAAAGCAAAAACATCTTCGAGGTCTTTTGCTGGATTATTTGTATCAATAAGCCCATACTTACCGGCAGCACCTACTCCGTTGGCGATCACATCTTCAAAGGCAGTGATAGCTGCATCCATATCATTTTTCCAAACATTCACTTTGCCGATATAGGCTTTTGCAGCCCATTTTGTTGCGCGTCCGGTATTGCCTCCATCCCATGCTGCAGGAAGATTAGAAAAGGCAACTCCAAAATCGGCTAAAATCTGTGTATACAATGCATCTTTTGTTGCATTGGGTACCGATAGATTACTCAGACTTTTAAACGTAGCAGTAACTAAGGGTGGTGTGCCCCATAATTTTAACGCCTCGAAATGAAAAAAAGCACGTAAAAATTTGGCTTCACCTTCATACAACTTTTTTTCGTTGGCGGTAAGTTCATTTTCCAACTCAAGATGTTCTAATACGGTGTTGCACCTGTAAATGCCTTCATAGATTTGAGTATAAATGGCTCCATACGGCTTATCACTTGCGCGAATGTTCAAATTATCTGCATTCCTGGTTTCCTGATCAGTATTATTTGGATTGAATTCAACATCATCATTAACAACGTCTGTTATTTTCCAGTACTCACCAAACTCACCTAAAGTTTCTGTGCTTGTGCCCCAGAAATCCTGAATGGATGAATAGGCAGCAAACATTCCGCCATCAAATTCAGCAGCTGTTTTATAGTATTGATCAGCCGGTAGCTTATCAAGTGGCACCAAATCCAGATTGTTACACGAGTTGAACATCAGGAAGATAACCACTATCACTAATATTTTTTTCATAGTATTTTTAGTTTAGTAGTTGCGATTAAAAAGTTACTTGCCATCCAAATTGAAGTATACGAGGCTGAGGTGAGCTACCCCCGTCCTGTCCATTCGACAGTGGCGTTTCTCCTTTTTGGAAACTCTGTCCACGCGTCACCTCAGGGTCAAACCCAGTATATTTAGTAAAGGTAAATAGGTTTTGAGCGGCTACGTAAATTCTAAATTTACTAATCATTCCTTTCGTCAAATTTTCCAACTGTTTAGAAGGAATAGAGTATGCCAATTGGATGTTTCGGATACGCATAAAGCTTGCGTTTTCAATCCATCGATCTGAATAGCGATTGTTTCCATTATCATCACTTTGCGTAAGGCGAGGCATACTGTTACTTGTGCCTTCACCTTTCCAGTATCCCAAAGAGGAAGTCAAGAAGTTCTGTGCACCCGCTAAGTCTTCCATGGCAGCTCTATTTTGATTATAAACTTTTTGCCCACTCACCCCTTGAAGAAGCAAGGTAAAGTCAAAGTTTTTGTATGATGCAGATCCATTTATACCATAGTAAAATTTAGGAATTGAGCTACCCAGATTAGTTCTATCAAAAGCGTCAACAACACCATCAGGTACTCCATTAGGCCCGCTTACATCCTTAAATCTGATGTCACCGGGAACCGGTCCTGATGAATTTGCATCTGGCAAAGCAGCATCTACCTCCGCTTGGTTCTGATAAATTCCATCGGTTTTATAGCCATAGAAATTACCAATTGATTCACCAACCCGAGTTCTGTGTGTTCCTGCCCCGCCTACGCCTGAAATAATTTCATTTATATCGCCAAGGTCAAGTACTTCATTGTATACGGTTGTAATGTTACCGCCCAAACTATACCTGAAATCACCCATTCGATTGTTATAGTTGATAGCTAACTCAATACCTCTATTTAAAATTTTCCCTATGTTAGCGTCTGTTGGTAAAAA
The DNA here is from genome assembly GCA_963787095.1 of uncultured Cytophagales bacterium. Lineage (GTDB taxonomy): Bacteria > Bacteroidota > Bacteroidia > Cytophagales > Cyclobacteriaceae > ELB16-189. The sequence continues at coordinate 6,738 of CAWBCB010000012.1, forward strand.
GAAACCTGATGTATAGGGTAGTGGTTTTCCTATAAGAATGTCTTGGGATACTTTGTTATAGAAATCAAACGTGGCAGTAACTTTTCCTTGCCACAAACTAACATCCGCACCAATATCAAACTGAGTGTTAGTTTCCCATTTCAAATCTGGATTTACAAAGTTTATAGGTGCCGGACCCCTTACTACAGTCTGAGATCCACCCCCTACTACATAGAAAATTGTTGGTTGCAGGGTGGAAACAAAAGCAAAGTTGGTTCCCGAAAACTGATTCCCCGTTTGACCCCAACCCGCTCTCAGCTTAACGTCATCGAAAATTGAATTTTCTGGAAAAAATGATTCCTCACTAAGACGCCAGCCAGCAGATAATGATGGAAATACCTGGGCTCTGTTTTCTTTTGAAAAGCGAGAGGAAAGATCATTGCGTACATTAAAAGTAAGCAAATACTTATCGTTGTATGAATAGTTTACCCTTCCTAGAAATCCGCGCAATGCCCAATGATCTGCTTCGTTGGCCGCACCCACCTGCACTCCGGTGGAGGCAAATTTGATGTTAGGATTAAAAAGATCGTTACCCTGTATGCGAACCTTATCATACTTGAAGTTGGTTTCTTCATGACCTGCTAAAAAAGTTAAGTTATGCTTACCAAAACTTTTAATATAGGTTAAGGTTTGGTTAAAATTCGTTGTTAACTCAATAGGTCTTTCTTGCACTAAAAATGAAGCCTTCGGAAATCCATCAAAGCCAAGATCGCCAGCGAAGTAATCTCCCACCCCAACATTGTAGTCAATACCACCCGAAATTCTATATTTTAAACCATCCAGTATTTCCAATTCACCATATACGTTACCAAGCGCTTTACGGCTAGTTACTGTAGTATAAACAAAATTAGGATCGGTGCGCATAACAAAGTTGCTACTTCCGCCTGCCGAACCTCGGTTTGCAACATTCTCAGCTGCGTATCCGCCTGGACCATTAGGATCATATACCTTAAAGAAAGGCTGATTTCGTGCTGAGCCAGCGGCAGCAAAAATTGCTTCCTCAGGCTGAACCATTCTATCAACTGAGCTTATCAAAAGTGACTCACCAATTTTAATTCGTTTGCCTACTTTAATATCTGAGTTGGCTTTCAATGAATATCGTTTAAAGCTCTGACCAAGTTCAAGACCTTGCTGATCCATATAGCCAACACCCACAAAGTAATTTGCATTTGCTGTACCACCATTTACTCCAATATTGTGACTTTGTACTTTGGAAGTTCGAAATACCTGATCTTGCCAGTTTACATCAGGCTGCCCAGCAAACTGACTAAAGTCACGGCCGAGTTTACTTTGGATATCAATATATTGAGCAGTATTTAATACATCTAATTTTTTCCAGGCAGTACCTGCACCTACATAACCATCATAGGTTAGTTGAGCTTTACCATCCTTTCCTCTTTTAGTGGTTACAAGGATTACTCCGTTCGCTGCACGGGCTCCATAAATAGCTCCTGCAGAGGCATCTTTCAGTACATCAATCGATTCAATATCTGCTGGGTTAATACCAGCAAGCGGATTCGATTCAGTAGTTGATGACGTGTTAACCGTTATGTTTGTTGTTTGTACAATTGGCACACCATCAATAACCCATAATGGGGAGTTCACTCCCGCAGTTCCAACACCACGAATGCGAACATCTATTGGCGCTCCCGGATCACCACTTCGGTTGGTAATTTGAACTCCAGCTACACGACCGGCTAATAATTGATCGGGACTGGTAATTGGCTTGGAGCCAATATCAATATCTGATGCTCGTAAGGAACCAACAGATCCGGTAAGATCAATTTTACGCTGCGTACCATAACCAACAACTACCACTTCTTCCAATGCTTTCGTATCAGAAACTAAAGAAATGTTAATTGTTGTTTGGTTTGCGATCGGAACTTCTAACGTCTGGTAACCAATGAAGCTAAAAACCAACATGGTGCCATCTGAAGGAACGGAAAGCCTGAATTCACCATTGGCATCAGTTGTTGTGCCACGTGTTGTACCTTTAACGAGGATATTGACACCTGGAATATTTTCTCCAGTTTCATTATCTGTTACTTTTCCATTCAAATCTCTATCCTGAGCACGAGCCAGAAAGGAGACAGAAAAAAGGAAAAAAGTACACGCAATCTTAATTGTAAATTTTTTTACCATAATCTGCATGTTTTAAGTATTGATAAGTTTATGTTAATGTAACCATTTCAATATTTCAATAAGTTAAATCGATCAATTTTTTATCCACAATAATCAATGCAAACGTTTCGCTTGAAGTAAATAACTTGTGCTGGTTATTCTTTCTTATTAATCTTATATAATGTGCAATGTTATGTACACATGCGCGGGGTATAATAATTTCCTTACATGCAACTAAATTTATGACCGTTCAACCTAATCAGCGATTGCTTTCACTCGATTTTATGCGAGGCCTTATAATGGTTTTACTCATGCTTGAAAGCACACGGCTTTACGATAATCTTTTTGAAGTAACACAGGGATCAATCTTGGATTCCTTTTTTATTCAATTCTTTCATCATCCATGGAATGGATTACGATTTTGGGATCTTGTGCAACCAGGTTTCATGTTTATGGCTGGCACGGCCATGGCTTATTCACTGCACCGCCAACAAATTAGCGGAATGAAATGGAGTCAATCATTTCTAAAGACATTAAAGCGATCTGCGTGGTTATTTTTCTTTGGCGTGTTGGATTATGCAGTGCGACCTAACGGATTATCGTTTGAGCTATGGGATGTATTAACACAATTATCATTCACCACGTTGGTTGCATTTTTAATATTCAGGTGGTCATTTACAAATCAATTGATTTTTAGTTTCGGGTTATTACTGCTAACCGAAGTTCTTTACCGTTTTATTAATATTCCCGGATTTGATCAGCCATTCACTGATCAACATAATTTTGGAAATTATGTTGATCTATTACTAATGAATAAAATAAATGAGGGTGGCTGGGTAGCTATTAATTGCATACCTACAGCGGCTCACACTATTTGGGGAGTTTTAGCAGGAAAGATTCTTCTTTCTGATAAACCGGGTAAAGAGAAAATTAAATGGCTTGTTATAGGAGGGGTGGCCGGCTTGCTTGTTGGTTATACAATGAATTTTGCGATTACGCCAATCATAAAAAGAATTGCAACAAGTTCATTTGTTCTTGCTTCCGGTGGTTGGTGTTTGTTAGCGTTGGCATTGTTCTATTGGTGGATTGACATTAGAGATCACAAACAACATTTGAAATTTTTTACGATAATTGGGATGAATTCTCTGTTCATCTATATCTTTTTTGAAATTGTTGGCAACCGTTGGTTTAATGGGTATGTAGGTGCCATTAGTAATGGATTGATGGAACTGATTTCAGTTCCTCATTCGCTTATGATCATAATTACCTCGCTCTTTATCTTTATGTTGGAGTGGAGTATGTGTAATTTTCTTTATAAGAAAGGAATCTTCTTTAAGGTGTAAATTAGGGATGTAAAATTTTTCGGGCGTTGCCCGAATAGATTTTCTTCAACACAGAATCCTTTAATCCAAATCCATAAAGTGGCCAATGATATCCAAATAATTCAATCTCATAAAAATGTTCATCGGTAGTTTCTAAAATTCGAAATGTGGTAGCGTACATGGCAGGATCATACCCCATGTCTGTTCCATATAATAACCTGTCTTGATACCGTTCACAAAAAGCATTCATATACCTGGGGATTGGAGCTGTTTCTCCATATCGCGCTCCCAGATCCGCATATAAGTTTGAAAACTTCTGAAACAAGGCGCCTAGTATTTCTAAGTCATATTCGCAATTGGCGAGGTGACACGCTATGAAGGTTGTTTTTGGATTATCGCGAACTACATTTTCTAATGTTTTAATTAATTGTCCATGATTTAGTATTCCGTTCTTGGTTAAATCAATTTTCCAATTGAAAGCATTCATCAATCCATCATTAGTTGAGTCCATAGGCTGGTACATCCAATACGGTTCCGCAACATGAATATTCACGGGCATCTTCAAGGCTGCACATTTTTCAAATAAGGGTTTCAGCAAAACATCATCAACGTGCAATCCATATCCAGGGGTTGGTTCAGAATTTAATTCGCCCAATCCTTTGTCTCCCAATTCTCCAACCCCTTTGGCTCCAACTTTATAACATCGTTCCAATTCCTTCACCGCATGGTTAACCCAGCCTGCGTTAGGATATCCTGTGTAATCAAACCCACACCAAACCTCAAAGCGATTCCCATAAGGTGCATACTTAGCATAGACGCTATCAAATTTTGCCCCCGTATAAGTGGTCATAACAATAGTCTTTTCTATTCCTGCAGCATCCATCGTTTTTACCCATTGTGCCAGATCGGCATCATTGGTTGCATAAGCATGGGAGTGCATATCTATAACTGGATATTTCGCTTTTGTGATATTAGAAATTGGAATTTTATAAATCGACTTTGGTCGATAATCTTTAAGCTTTATATCATCAGGGTTTTGTGCGCTACTTTTTAATTGCATAAAAAATAAAATAGCTGAGGACAATAATAAAATGTGATTTTTCATATGAACTGCTTTGTGGAATATTAGGATTGGTTCATGGTTTTCAAAAATGAAATTCGGTGCGACTTTTAAACACGTTGCCTGGTTCTAAGATTATACTAGGAAAGTTTGGATGATTGGGGGCATCCGGAAAATGATGGGTTTCAATACACAATCCCCCGCGGTGAGAATATGTATTATTATCTTTTCCTTGAATGGAAGGTGCCAGAAAATTTCCCGAGTAAAAATGAAATCCAGGCTCAGTTGTAAATACCTCTAATTTTCTTTCTTTTTCTGGAGATACTAACGTGGCTGCTTTTTTTAATTCATCCGTTGCACTCTTTTCAAGAACTAAGAAATGATCATATCCTTTACTAGTTAATAATTGCGCATGTCCACTTTCAATTTGATCAGCAATTGTTTTTTGTTTTCGAAAGTCAAATGGAGTTTCTGATACTGATACAATATCTCCAATGGGCAACAAGTTAGCAGTTGCAGGAAGATAGAATTCTGCTGGTGATTCTAATGTATGATGTGTGATGCTTCCATTCGCATGACCGCTCAAATTAAAGTATGTGTGCTGGGTAGGATTGATCAAGGTTGTTTGATCCGTTGTAGCCGAAAAATCCACAGCCCATTTTAGATTTTCATAGAGTGTATATTTTACAGTAATCTGCAAGTTGCCAGGATATCCCTCTTCACCATCGGGCGAAGTATATTTTAATACAATAGCCACTGCATCATCTTGAATAAATGATTCTGCTTTCCAGACTTTCTTATTGAATCCTGCATGGCCGCCATGTTGATGAAAGCCACCTTTCGTAAGGCTCAACGAATATTTTTTATTTTGAATTCTTACTTCTCCTGTGCCAATTCGATTTGTACATCGCCCTACCACGGCACCCAAAAAGAATGGGTCCTTTACATATTCAGTAAGTGTATCATATCCTAAAACAACATCCGTATAGAGACCATGCATGTCAGGAACAAACAGTGCCTGAACAATTGCTCCGTAGTTAGTAACATTCATATGCAGCCCATTGCACAACTTAAGTTGAAACAGATATATAGGCTCTCCATCTATTTCACCCCAATGTATTTTATCAATACTATGCTTTAGAGTGGGTTGACTAGGCTTCATCAGAATTTTTAGTAACGGGAAAGTATAATTTTGTTTGTAGTTCTTTTTTAATAAAATCTTGGAGTGTAGATTTTTTCTCTTCCATCTGTTTCAATAAATGAATTTGGTTTCCGGCACGCACAAGATTATTTTCTTCATAGGCTACTCCATAATAACTATCCCGATTAAAATAATCTGCCAAAAACCGAATGGCTTGCATAAAAATTATAAATAGTCCAGAGTATAAGATAAGCCCTTGCTCTTCTTTTGTTAATTCATTTTCCATACTTGAAACATACCCATGAACAATGGCTTTAAAGAAATCATCACGAATTTCAATCTTAGAAAAATCTTTTTCCTCTTCATTGGCTGGCGAAAGATAGGTTCGCATCATATCGCCTACATCGCTAATAAAATAGCCTGGCATTACTGTATCTAAATCTATAATAGCAATGCCTTTACCAACATTATCAAATAACACATTACTAATTTTTGTGTCATGATGCATAACTCGTTGCTTGACATTAGGACTAGATTTTATTTTTTCAAACACATCAAGAATATGGCTATACTTAGTTAAATCTTGTACAAGAGCCTGCGCCTGGTTGATTCGCTTAGCATCTCCATGATTCAGAGAATATTCATATTGTTTATATCGAAGCGAAAGATTATGAAAGTCAGGGATGGTGGTGTGTAATTGTGAGGCATTAAAACCGGAAAGCAGACGGGTAAACTTTCCAAACTGTAAAGCAGCTTCATATGCTTGATCGGGTGATGACACTACGTTGATGGTGTGCGAACCTTCAATGAATGGGAAAAGTCTGAAGTATCCATCATTGGAATAAGTTAATTCCTTGCTATTTAAATTTCTTAGCGGAGATACAAAAAGGTAGTCAGGATTATTTTTTTTAAGGTATTCGTCAATTAACTGAATGTTGTCGGCAATCTTTTGTGGTTCTTTAAATACATTGTCATTAATGCGTTGTAGAATATAGGCTTTATTCTGATGTGTAATTTTCCAGGTTTTATTAATAAGCCCGCTCACTAAGGGTTCAGCTAAACAGGTTTCAGCCTTAATTCCGTATTCATTTAAAATAGATGAAATCATTAATTTAAAGATTAATTCGATCGTGTATGAACCACTAACCTCGGTTCAAGTATTATTTTTCTAATTGTCCTATGGGTTCGTTTATTCTTTGGAATTGCCAAAATTTCTAATAATAATTCAGTAGCGCATTGCCCTTGCCGGTAAGGGAACTGCTCAACAGACGCGAGTGGTGGATTTTCCATGTAGTTGTTGATCGGCAGATTTGCGAAACTCACAAAACTTATTTCTTCGTTAATTTTGATATTCATTTTTCGCGCATACTGCATAGCATCCAATGCCACATAATCATTAAATGTAATAACAGCAGTGGGTTTTGGGTTTTGAGTTATCAACTGTTGCATTGCATATCGGGTGGAACCAGGGGATAAATCTGAGGAGACAATAAAATCAGGATTGCTTGGGATTTGTAATGACTTTAGAGATGACTTATAACCTGCCAGACGTTCTTGAGTAGCCAACAAATCGCGCGGGCCATTCATGAATGCGATACGGGTGTGTCCCTTTTTTACCAAAAAATTTACGGCTTCATACATGCCTGTTTCCATTTTGCACGTAACAGTATTGTAATCAGTTTTTTCAGGTACTCTATCAAAAAACACAACTGGGATCTCATATTTCTTTAGCATTTCAAAATGAGTAAAGTCATTTGAGTTTTTGGCAATGGAGACAAGAATTCCATCTACCCGATGATTTTTCATTGCCTCTACGATTTTTTTCTCACGATCAACACTGTCATGAGATTGCCCCATTAACACATTATAATTGTGTTCACTTGCAAAGTCTTCAATACCACTAATGGCTTCGGAAAAGAAGGCCTCAGATAAGTGTGGGATGATTACACCTAGGGTAAGCGTTTTGCCCGACTGAAGAAACATGGCCATCTGGTTTGGCTCGTACTCCAGTTCTTTAGCCACTTCTTTCACCCTCTTTATTGTAGCCGGGCTTATGCTGGGGCTATCATGCAAAGCACGCGAAACAGTTGATACTGATAAATTCAGCATCTTGGCAATTTCTTTAATAGTAGGTGCTCTGTTCTTCACGTAGGCTCTAGTAAGTAATTGGTTTTATCAAAATTGAATGTTGGCCCTTTCTTCGCATATTTTGATTGTTGTTTATGCCATGATCAATATAGCTGGCTGTTAAAACATAAACACCCTTTTGTGCTATTTTATCATTTTCTTTTGGAAGTTGCAGTGTGCCATTTAAGCCTGCCTGATAAAACGTGTTAGAGTTATTATTAAGTGTTAGTAACCAATGTATAACAATGTTTATTTGATCAGGGCTAAGGTCTGTATTGGAAGGCATAGGTGTATCACCCCACGTATCCTTCGAACCGTGCATAACCTTTTTTGTTAAGGCAGCTACTGTCTCTTCGCTATTAGTATACTTATTTGCAATTTGATTAAAAGCAGGGCCAATTAATTTCTTTTGCATAGTATGACAATTAAAGCAAGTAGAAGTTCTCATTAAAGTAAGTGCGGGGGGTTCTTTTTCATCGGCATTTGTGCGAACATACTTAGCTGCAAGCAAACTATCTGGCCAATATGAAATACGCATAAGTACCTCATTACTCAATATTTCATTATAGCGTGAGTCTCCATCTTCTTTATCAATTACCTGTATTGTATAAGGAATAACAGAGTTTAATCGAAAGACACTATGGTTAGTTGGTGAAATAATGCGAACATCAGGCGTATTATTTTCTGAATATGTTTCTGTAAAAGCCATCGTAAAACAAGCAAGAATTACTAAGCCTGCTATTGATATTTCAACCTGAAGTTTTGGCGATAAAATCATTTATAGTTTGTCAATGGCATTTGCTACACGATTTGCGGAACGCGTGGCTGCTTCTGTTCCCCAATTTAAATTGTCCGCATAGGCTCCGGCAAAATGAATTCGTCCCATAGGCTTCATCAAATTAGGCCAGAATTTATTCAATTGTCCTATTGGAAAAGGTCTTCTCTCACACGTAGGAGAAAATGAATCTTTTGTCCAATCTTTTCCCAATGCTTGTTCAATGGTATCCTTACCAGGATACATTTCGCGAAAGGCCGCAAGTGCGCGCTGAGGTGAAATTCCTCCCGAACCTGTACCTAAAACAATAACCCGATGGGTATCAACTTCTTCCGCTGATTGCCAAACGTTCCAAAGATCAGTACTATCTAGTTCCATATTAATGCTAAGATTATCAGCTTCCCAAAATTTAGAGCTAGCCTGAAAGACAAATCGTTGATACGAATCGTATTCAATAGTATCACAGAGGTATTGCTTTTCTGGTGATAGCGGGGGATTAAACTGTATATTTTTAAATGCGGGTAAGGGTATGCAATTGACAAAATAATCGGCTGTCAATTTTCTCACTTCGTTATGTTGTTTGAACGAAACAGTTACTCCTTTTTCGTCATGCTTAATTTCTTGAATTATTGAATTTAAGTGCACCCTTGATCCTAGCTTTTTCGCAAAAGCATTTGGCAACATCTGATTGCCACCCTTAAGTCTGAAAACCTCAGGGGGAGATTCAGGCACACCTCTGATCTTAAGTATGGCAGACATCCATAATTCAAATAATGCAGAGGAGTTATTGCCTCCCAATAAGGTAAGCGCCATATCAGAGGCTCCTGCCTTTTTATAAATATCAGACATGGGAATGTTGTCGAACTCATCATACCCAATGCCGAAAGGTTGATACTCATCTTTGAATTTACTTAAGTAGGGTTCAACATAAAGCGATTTGATATTCCACCACGGATTAGTAGAAAGGAATTTTATTTCTTTCTCATTAAAACCAAAGCTTTTAAGAACAGCAGGATCATTCAACATTTCTTCTGAATAAAATTTTCCATTGATTCTTCGCATCAGGTTTTTCCTTCTGGGATACGGGAGCGCTGTAAGTCCAAATTCTTTTATATAGCTCCAGTACAAATCATACCCTGGCTTTGTAATATGTTCCTGACCAAAATCACCATAGAGTCCATCTGAAAGCCCATCATGTACCGTAAATACATGACCACCATGGCGGCCTGAAGCTTCCAGTATTATTACTTCATGTCCTTTTTTCATTAACTCATAACCGGTGCACAAACCACCAATACCACCGCCTCCTATTATTATTTTTTTAGGTGGCCCCGAGGCTGTTTGAACTTCAGGAAATTCTTTTTGCCCTGTTGTTGCAGAGGCTTCTGAACTAAGAAGACTTGCACCAATGCCTGCAATTACTGAATGTTTAAGAAAATCTCTTCTTTTCAATGAACTCATACCAGTGGAATTTAAGTCAATGTTGCTTATGCAAACAATGATAAGTGTTTGTATGGAGATGTTATCAACAAAAAGTGTAACGAAACGTTTGCATTATTTTGATCCTGCCTATTTAGGTTTGAAATTGACGAACATCATTCTTTAAATAGTTACTAAACTTATTAAACCAATATTTCGATGAAACAAAACAGAAGGAATTTTTTAAAGGTTTCTAGCCTGGCGGGTTTAAGTTTTGCAGGCACAGGTATATTTAATACACGAGCTAATGCGGATGAGTATAGAAAGAACTCAGTAAACGGATTACCCCAGAAATTTAACATGTGCGGATATGCCGCTCCTAAACTAGAAACCGTAAGAATAGGATTTGTAGGACTCGGAAACCGGGGGCCTGGTGCAGTGAACCGCATGAATAAAATTGAAGGGGTAAGTATAAAAGCACTTTGTGATATTAGGCCAGAGAAAGTAAATGCAGTTAAGAAGTCACTCGAAGGCTCTGAACATAATCCTCAGATTTACACCGGCAAAGAAGAAGAATGGAAGCGAATGTGTGATCGTGCCGATATTGATCTGATTTATATAGCAACTCCTTGGAGCCTGCATGCACCAATGGCATTGTATGCCATGGAGCATGGAAAGCATGTATGCATTGAGGTGCCTGCGGCTAAAACAATTGAGGAGTGTTGGCAATTAGTCGAAACTTCAGAACGCACGCGTAAGCATTGTATGATTCTTGAAAATTGTTGTTATGATTTCTTTGAATTGCTGACGCTCAATATGGCTCGTCAGGGAATGTTTGGAGAAATTATTCATACAGAAGGAGCTTACAATCATGATTTGCTAAATGCAAATTTTAGAAAAGAGGAGTACTATGACATGTGGAGGTTAAAGGAAAATTTCAGAAATGGAAATTTGTATCCAACCCACGGACTAGGACCGATTGCTCAAGTTCTTGATATCAATCGTGGGGATAGAATGGACTATTTGGTGTCAACATCATCAAATGATTTTAGCATGCATGCCAAGGCAACAGAGTTAGCGTCTAAAGATTCTTTTTATCAGCAATACGCTAACAAGACGTTTCGTGGTAATATGAATATCACCACTATTAAAACAGAAAAAGGAAAAACAATCATGCTGCAGCATGATGTATCTTCCCCCAATATTTATTCTCGAATCTTTAAAGTTAATGGAACAAAAGGTTCGGTTCTTAAGTATCCTGATCCTCCACGCATTGCTTTTGGTGATGAAGAATGGATCGACTCCTCTGAGTTTGAAAAAATGGAGAAAAAATTTCAACCTGCCATTGTAGCGCGTGTTGGCGAATTAGCCAAACAAGTGGGTGGCCACGGAGGTATGGATTTTCTGATGGACTGGCGCACCATCGATTGCTTGCGGAATGGGTTGCCGCTTGACCTGGATGTTTACGATGCAGCGCTTTGGAGTTCCATAGCGCCCCTCAGTGAACAGTCTGTGGCAAACCGATCTAAATCAATTGATGTCCCTGACTTCACAGGCGGTAGTTGGAAAACAAATAAACCGATTGACATCTCATTAAAAAATGGTGGTACAACCAAAGTGAAAATGTGAAATAAAAAAAGCGTGGAGAAATCTCCACGCTTTTCAAATAACATCAACCTGTTTATTTAAGTTTTACCCGAGCAAACCAAAGTTCCTTTCCTGCTTTATCAGCACCGAAGAAGACTACGGTTTCGTTTTTATCTGTTTCAAGAAATGGATATTTAGGGTCAAGATAAAAACCCTCGCCTTTACCAAAAGTTTTTAGATCGGTAAGTGTTGAATTTTTCATATTAATTTTTCCAATGCGCGGATACGTTAATAATTTATCTCTGCCTTGTCCTTTTATCTCTTGCAAAATCCAGTATTGATCTCCATCGCTGCCTTCAATAATTGTTTGAGGGCAAGCATACACGGTGGTAATTTTAGTCACCGCTGTGTAGCCAATTCCATTTAGATAATTATAATCTACAGCAATCCCTTTCTCTTTCGTATCCAATCCATACTGTGCTTTTAATATTCCATTTTTATCGAAGTGAAAGCCTAATACATCTTCATACTTAGTGATGAGCCCTTCTTTTGTTTTGTCATAATTCTGACCCAACACAATTAAATCTCCGCCCGATGTAAAGAAATAAGATCGAACGCCAAACTCGCGCCCATTATAATCAGGGGTTTTACGCTGACTTGGAGGAAATTGCTGCTTGGCTTTAAATTCATCCAAATTGGTTTCAGTCAGGTAAGTCATTTTTCCACCCGCTACTTTTAATAACTGTACTGCCTTGTATTTTACTTCACCTCCGCCAAAGCGAGTGCCGGCACCTTCATTAAAATATTTATCGCGACCAGCCATCGCAGGACCGTAAAAGTATAGCTCATTATTATTCACTAACATGTCATCAATTCTCCAATAACTAGCTGGGCTCTTAAAGCTAAAGCGTTCTACCACATTACACTGATCATCCACCCGAACGTATGTGTAGTTGTTATTATCAGGATCGGCTAACTTCTTACCCATCGCATTTGAAGGAGCAAAAATGAAAATCATACCTGCTACACCCGGACTTTCCGGATCATCCGGATTTTCTCTTTCCAAGGTTCTAACAAAGGCAAGACTTTGCACATGTGGAAATTCAAGATCGGTACTCTTCAACATATTAAGATCATTGTCGAATTTCATCAAGCGAATTGCCCCCACATCCTCATTTCCTTTAGCGCTTATTTTTGCTTTTACGGAAGCGAGTATATATAGCTCACCTGTCATGTCATCTTCGGCATTCGTTATTCCTGTAAACTTATTGCCGTCTTCTGTTTTAGGTTTTACTTTTTCAAGAATTTCTACTTTGCGGCTGTAGCCGCCCAACAAGAATTGATACTTATAAGTGATTTTCTTTTTGCGCAGTACAAGAGTACCCATCATATTGTTTTCAACTGTGTTTCCCATTACGGTGTATTCATCTCCTTTAAAGCGAAACCACTTGAACTTCTTCTTCATCTTTTCAGCATCCTCCGTAAACTCATCGTCCTTTATAAAGTTGAAGTCGTTGTCAAACACGTACTGCTCGTACTTAAAGGTGTTTTTCTTCTGATCGGTGAAATACGTGAGTGTGTAAGTCTTGGCTGTTTTATCATAGTCAAGACCAGCTAAAAATCCACGTTTCGAGGCGCGCGATATTTTATACGTCTTTTCTAAATCTAATTGCTGCGCCATTATTACAGGTGCCGCAAAAAGAAGTGCTAGGGCAAGCACTACAAGTTTCTTTTTCATGGGTTTGGTGTTAGGTTCAGTGGAATAAAAGTTGAACCGAAAGTTGAGGGGAAGTGAAAATAGAAACAATACCAACGTGAGGGTATAATGCACTCAGTACTGGTACGGATAAAAAATAAAAGTCTGCCAAGGCAGACTTAAGAAATCTTTTTAAGACTAATCGCTAGGTAAGCATACCTCCATCTACCTGCAACACCTGGCCGGTGATGTAAGTAGAAAGATCAGAACCTAAAAACACACACGCATCGGCAACATCTTGAGGCTGACCACCACGCTTAAGCGGAATAGCATCGCGCCAGCTTTGTACTGTTTTAGGATCGAGCACAGCAGTCATTTCAGTTTCAATAAAACCCGGAGCGATCGCATTGGAGCGGATGCCGCGTGAACCTAACTCAAGCGCTACCGATTTTGTAAAACCGATGATACCCGCCTTCGAGGCAGCATAATTTGCCTGGCCTGCATTGCCCTTCAACCCCACAACGGACGTCATATTAATGATAGAGCCGCCTTTCTGTTTCATCATCGGTTTTGTTACCGCCTTCACTGTGTTGAAGCAAGATTTAAGATTGACGTTGATTACTTTGTCCCACATTTCCTCGGTCATGCGCAGCAACAAGTTATCCTGAGTAATACCCGCGTTGTTCACTAAAATATCAAGCGACCCAAATTCTGTTACTACATCATTGATCAATTTATCCGCCTGAGCAAAATCGGAAGCATCCGAACGAAAGCCTTTCGCTTTTACACCTTTTGCGGCTAATTCAGCCTCTAGTGCCTCACCCTGTTCAACACTTGATAAATACGTGAATGCAACATTGGCACCTTGCTCAGCATATCGAATCGCAATGGCGCGGCCTATTCCTTTTGAAGCACCTGTTACCAGTGCATTTTTACCTTGAAGTAATTTCATGTTGAACTAATTATGGAAAGTATTTATAAATCTCTTTTCTATGTAAAACCCTTTCAAATGTAAGTGTGTTGTTTTCAAAGTGAAGGCCGATACGATAAGTTCCAAATCTAATCTTATAAAAGTTTTTATAACCCTGTAATTTCTCTGCTTTGATTTCTCTAAATGATTTTATGCTTAATATTTCTTTGAGCGAGAACTCTTCTATTTTTTTGCGCTCTGCGGAAGGTAATGATGCAAGATCCTTCAAAAATCTTTTATGATAGAGAAAAATCAATTTTTCTTCTTCAGTTTTTTATAAAAACTAACTGCTTCATTAACCGATAATCGCTCTGTAGGAGCATTTTCTTTGATTTTTTTACCCATCACATAGTCTTCCAAAACTCTCTCAATCTTCTCAAACGTGCTAATATCGAGTTGGACAGCAATTTTTTCGTTCTGTTCGTTAACTATATATTTTCTCTTAAAATTTTTCATCGAAATGTGAAATTGAGGAATTATATACCTTTTTCAAAGGTAATTTAGAAAGGTGTTTTAGCTTGACCAATTTGATTTTTCTTCTTTACTAATTTGGGGAAAACATTAAAACTGAATACAATCGTAAACCCCATACCTAAACCCCGGAAAAATTCTCCACCATCCGTATGTGTAACTTTTAAAAACACGCCAATGATTCCAGCAACTGAGCCAGCGACTAACAAAAGAGAATTCTTTAATTCCATAGATCCGACAAAGATAATTCCAATGCTAAACTAACTTTTTTTACCATTAATAAATGGGTTAATTTGCCCTTCAAAAGTAGTTAAGAACAATTTAACAGAAGATAGATATGGCAAATTATGATCTTATCGTGATCGGCTCCGGCCCAGGCGGATATGTAGCGGCAATTCGTGCTTCTCAATTAGGCATGAAGGTAGGCGTGGTAGAAAAAGCAGAATTGGGTGGCATTTGTTTGAACTGGGGTTGTATCCCTACCAAAGCGCTGTTAAAGAGTGCTAATGTTTTTGAATACATGCAACATGCTGCTGATTATGGCATAAAAATAAAAGGAGCAGAAGCGGATTTTACCGGGATTGTAAAACGCAGTCGTGATGTAGCCGCAGGCATGAGCAAAGGAATTCAATTCCTGTTTAAGAAAAATAAAATCGATCATATTGCCGGTCATGGAAAATTAAAAAAAGGTGGCAAAGTAGAAGTGACCGATGCCGCAGGAAAGAAAATGGATTATGATGCGAAGAGCATTATCCTTGCAACCGGTGGTCGCTCACGCGAGCTTCCTAACTTACCTATTGATGGCAAAAAAATAATTGGCTATCGCGATGCTATGGTTTTGCCAGAGCAACCTAAGAGAATGGTAGTAGTAGGTTCGGGTGCTATTGGAGTTGAGTTTGCTTACTTCTACAGTACCCTTGGCACAGAAGTTACCATTGTTGAATTTCTGCCGCGGATTGTTCCGGTAGAAGATGAAGAAGTTTCAAAAGCGTTGGATAAGAGTTTCAAGAAAGCTGGGATTAAAATCCTTACCAATTCTGAAGTTACAAAAGTGGATACGAAAGGAAAGGGTTGTGTAGTGACCGTAAAAACTCCTGATGGTGAAATAAAAATTGAAACAGACATCGTGCTTTCAGCAGTAGGTATTGCCACAAACTTAGAAAACCTCGGCTTGGAAGAAGTGGGAGTAAAGACTGAGAAAGGAAAAGTGCTAGTAGATGATTTCTATAAAACCAATGTAGCCGGAGTATATGCGATTGGTGATATCGTGAAAGGCCAGGCGTTGGCTCACGTAGCTTCCGCAGAAGGAATTATATGTGTAGAAAAAATTAAAGGTCAGAATCCACAACCCTTGGATTACAATAACATTCCGGGTTGCACGTATTGCTCTCCTGAAATTGCATCTGTTGGTTATACAGAAGAGGCTGCGAAGAAGGCAGGCTACCAAATTAAAGTGGGTAAGTTTCCATTCACCGCATCGGGTAAGGCTAAGGCTGCCGGTGCCCCGGATGGTTTTGTAAAACTAATTTTTGATGCCAAGTACGGTGAGTTCTTAGGGGCTCACATGATTGGGGCGAACGTGACTGAAATGATTGCCGAAGTTGTTACAGCCCGCAAACTAGAAACTACAGGCCATGAAATAATTAAATCAGTGCACCCACATCCTACCATGAGTGAAGCAGTGATGGAAGCAGCTGCAGCTGCTTATGGTGAAGTGATACACTTGTAAATTCAACTCATAAAAAAAGGCAGACACTGTTAATAGTGTCTGCCTTTTTTTATGCCCTCATTATTATAATGCTTTAATTTTTATAGAACGATAATAGACCGGAGCACCATGATCCTGCAAAGAGATTGCTCCTATCTTAGATTTATTCCACGCTGGGTGCCCCACCCACTTACTTTTTTGGAAACGTTGATTGTACTCTTCACTTCCTTCTTCAAACTCAACTGTTTTCTCTCCGTTTAACCAGTGTTCAACATGTCCGTTGTTATAAACTATTCGTGACGTATTCCATTCACCTACTGGTTTTAATTTCTTTGTTGCAGGGGCTTCAAACATATCATAATTCGATCCTGCTTTTTGAGCAGGCTTCAATTCACCTACCCAACCTGCATCATCAATCACTTGATATTCTGGCCCGGTTTCATAATCGCTATGAAGTTCTGGGCTTTCAACTACGTGGTATAAGATACCACTGTTACCACCTGGAGTAATCTTCCATTCTATGCTAAGCTCAAAATTCCCAAAGGTGCGTGTTGTCATTAACGAACCACTATGATCGCCCGATTCTTCACCAAAACCAGTTCCATCACACACGATTTCTCCTTGCTTTACTGTCCACAAGGGGCCAATAGTATCACGATTGTAACGCTTCCAACCATCAAATGAATTGCCATTAAAAAGCAATTCCCAACCTGCTGCTTTCTCTGCTTCGGTTAAGGTATTAATGGATGTCTCTTCCCCAGAAGAAGATTCTGACTCAGATGTAGGTTTATTGCATGAAATGAGAAGTGCTATGGATAACACTAATGTTAGAGATGATAGGTAGGAGGTTTTCATAGGTAGAATTTAGTTAATCAATTAAAGTTATTAAGGTTTGTCATAATGATAATTGGATTCTGAATAAAATTACCTCACAACACATTACTTAACTGTTCTTTGATTTTTTCAAGCTCCTCTTTCATCATCACTACATGCTTTTGCATTTCGGCATCATTGGCCTTGCTTCCAATGGTATTAATTTCACGGCCAATTTCCTGCGAGATAAATCCCAGCTTTTTGCCACTCGATTGCTTTTCGCTCATACCTTTAATAAAGTAATCAAGATGGGTTTTCAAACGCACGCGTTCCTCATGAATGTCCAACTTTTCAATATAGAAAATAATTTCCTGCTCAAGCCTGTTGGCATCAAATCCTTCGCTCCCAAAAAAATCAGTTATGTTGCCCTTTATTCGACTTCGGATTTTTTCAATGCGCTTGGGATCTATTTGTTCAACTTCAATTAACCCCTGGCGAATGTTTTCAATATATCCTCTAAGTTTATCTTCCAGTGATTTTCCTTCTTCGTTTCTGAAATGATCGCATTTACCAATTGCCTCATTCAACATGGTTCGCACACGTTCCCATTCAGCGGGATCTAATTCCTCTTTTCCATTGGCTTGAACAACATCAGGAGAATTAAGCGCCATTTGAAAAAGAGAATCTTGGCTGGCACCCACTTTATCGGCCAACTTTTTTAGTTCATTAAAATAAGAGACAAACAACTCTTCATTATACTGATGCCTGATCTCTTGTTTAACCCCATTTTGGAATTCGATACTGAGAGAAACTTTGCCGCGCTCCAGTTTATCAGCTATCAGATTTCGAAGTTCAAGTTCTTTCTCAGAATATTTTTTAGGAAGCCGTAGACTTAAATCAAGAAACTTAGAGTTTAATGTTTTTACTTCTACGGAAAGGGTACCATCACCCAAGTTGTATGCCACCTGGCCATAGCCAGTCATCGATTTAATCATGATAATAAATAAGAGTGATGAAAATTGTTACGAAGGTATCCAATTTTATATAACGCAACTGAAATTAAAAATCAAACCCAAGGGTAAATGATAAGCGAGGATCTTTAACTGTATAGTTTTCAACAGGCCAGGCAAGATCTAACTTCATATAATACCCGAGCATCATGGTTCGCAAACCCACTCCATAACTGAATAGCCAGGGATTTAAATAGTCATTGATTTCAATGATGAAAGGACTGCCTGATGTGTTCTCGGGAACAACGCGTTTGCGCACACTATTCTGCGTATTAAATGGAATAGCGCCTGTCCAACTTGTGCCAATATCATAAAAAGCTGTAAACTGAAGATTACGGAAAAAGTTAGAAGTGATAGGGCCATTTGATAAAGCTCTGATTAACGGAACACGCAGTTCGGCATTAGCCATAGCCACGCTATTTCCATACAACGTTGCGTAATCAAAGCCGCGTAAGTTAGTTGCAAATTCAGCGAAAAGAAGATTCTCATTATAAGTGCCCACTTTGCTATTAAGTGGATTCTGAAGACCCTCTAAATTCAACCGATTACCAAGCCAATTATCCATACCTCCGAGCAAATACTTTTTTGGAGAATTACCTAAAAAGGTTCCGGTAAATCCACGTACCGCAAAAACAATCTCATGATAAATTTTTTGATAGTGCCGAATGTCTAGTGAAATCTGAGAAAAACTTTTTTGATTATTTCCCAATGCCTCATAATGGATAGCACTCAGTTTTCCACGGGTTCCTTCAATAATATTCATACCAGTAGACAATGAATTGTCATACACTAGTTCAGCCTTGGCTCCTGCATAAATTTGTTTCTTGGAAGGAAGGAATTCAGGGCCACCTGCCTGAGGTTGAACTTTTCCACGATCAACAAATTGAGTAAACCCTCCAAATGGCTTTACTGAAATCCGGGTACGCACAGACAAGGGAAGGGATGCACCGAATTCAATTTTTTGAAACGAATATTTTTGCTCTTCTACATCCTGCAGGCTCTCTTGTGGAGTTTCCCAAAAAATTACTTTCCGATCAAACCTAACACTATAATCTATTCTACCTGGCAGATATTGCATTTCACCATATACGTCTCCACTTTTAAAATCGAAAGCTGTTTGTAGGCCACCCAAAATCCGATAATTCTCAAGTATGTCATTCATCTGAGTTTCTATCTTCATGCTAAATCCTCGCAAGGGATCAATAACAAAATTAGTGGTTACATTTTCATAGCTAAATTTAGGTTCATAAGGAAACGGTCCTGTAACACGGCTGGATTCCCGGGCTTTTGCATATCTGGTTAGAAATGTTTCACTGGGTTGTTTAGCTTTTATAACTTCATCTTCAAAAACATAGTCATCTGTATTTAATGGCTTTGCTGTTGGCGCAATTGGCTTTAAGGTGTCTATGCTAGCGGGCACATCAAATTGATAATCATCGGTATTTATAATATCAGATTTTACAATTGTGGAATCTTTTGTTTCAGGAACTAAATTTGACTGGGGTTTTTGTTGGGTTGTAGTGTCCTGTTTTTCTTTTAGCCGGGAGTTGATCAGATCTTTGATCGACATGTTTTTCACAGGCTCCTGCTTTCTTTTTTGCGAAACACTTTTAGCTTGTTGAACTTCTTTTCTGCGCGATGCTGGTGTAAAGATTTGCCGGTCAAAATTAAACTTGTTAACTATAAAAATATCTTCACTCAATTTTTTAGTAGTAACCAAGGCAAGTGATCGATTGTAAAAATCAAGATCAAAATCCTTAATGCTAGAATTGAAGTTGGTGACCTGTGAATAAATTCCCGTTGGACGATTGAACTTGAATAAGTTTACAATACCGCGCTGATCGCTGAGGTAATAAAAATTGTTTTCATCCATTGCTTTAGGATGCAAATCTTTACTTAACGTATTGGTAAGACGCGTTACCTCCGTGGTAGTTGTGTCGAGATTAAATAGAAAAAGATTATAGGTAGGAGGCAGTTTAGAGTATACATTTACTTTGGTAGATATAGAATCCGTGGTGCGATTTGA
>CAWBCB010000013.1:0-12040 GCA_963787095.1 uncultured Cytophagales bacterium
TCCCGCCTCATACGAAAATAAAGTCAATCACCTTCAACCCAGGAAACTAAATGGAGAAAGTGAGAGTACAGATATTCTTTATCGCAACAACGGTAATAATACATTTACTGATGTATCTCTGGAAGCAGGCATTTTAGTAGAAGGGTATAGTCTTGGACTTGCCATTACAGACATCAACAACGATCAGTGGCCCGATATTTTTATCTCTAATGATTTTGTTGGTAATGATATTCTTTATGTTAATAACGGTGATGGCACTTTCAGAAATGAGGCTGCCCGGTACTTTAAGCATACCAGTTTTGCCGGCATGGGCAATGATGTGGCCGATATGAATAATGATGGGCTTGTTGATATTGTTGAGTTAGACATGCGGCCCGAGGACAATAAAAGGCAGAAATTAATTATTCCTCCAACAGGGTACGATAAATTCCAATTATCGCTCAAGATGGGATATGAACCGCAATACACGCGCAATACGCTTCAATTAAACCAAGGGAATAATAAGTTTAGTGAAATTGCTTTCCTCGCGGGGGTAAGCAGTACAGATTGGAGTTGGAGTCCTTTGTTAGCTGATTACGATAATGATGGCGACAAAGATCTATTTATCACAAATGGATTTTTGCGCGACCTGGGTAACATGGACTTCATTAGTTATCAAAATATTTATAACACCCCACTAGGCACGGCACAATCTAAGGCAGACAAGAAACTCAATACTATTAAGGAATTAGAAGGCGCTTCATTGCGAAATTACTTCTATGAAAATAATGGTCACCTTCAATTTATTGACCGTTCAGAAACATGGGGCATTCATGAAAAAGGATTTTCGCATGGAGCTACTTACGCAGATTTGGATAATGACGGTGATCTGGATATAGTTGTAAATAACATGAATGCAGAAGCATCCATCTATCGCAATAATAGCAATCAGCTCTATGCAAGAAACTTTCTCCGAATAAAATTAATAGGAAGTGACAAAAATCGGAATGGTATTGGTGCTTCGATGACAATCTATACCCACACAAAAAAGCAATTCTTAGAGAATTACAAGAGTCATGGTTTCGAATCTGCTGTGGATGATGTGCTTCACATTGGTTTGGATACGGCTACCACCATTGATTCATTGGAGATTACCTGGCCCGATGGAAATCACCAAATATTAAGGCACATAAAGTCTAACCAACAACTTCAGCTAAACTATAAAGAGGCAACAAAAGAAGTGAACTATAGGAAGGAAGTTATTCCGAATTTTTTTTCATCCATATCCAATACAGGAATAACATACGAACACAAAGAAAACACATTTGTAGATTTTAAGGTACAGCCATTGCTTCCCCACACGCATTCTAAAAATGGACCAGGTCTTACAGTGGGCGATGTAAACAAAGATGGGCTAGACGATTTTTTTGTTGGCGGAACATCAGCTAACCCAGGTGCTCTTTACCTTCAAAAACCAGATGGAACGTTTGAAGTAAGTTCTTCCATAACTAAAATAAATCGTGCCGATGATATGGGAGTTCTTTTCTTTGATGCGGACGGAGACGGTGATGATGATTTATACGTTGTCTCGGGCGGATCAGAAGAAATAAAAGAATCAACTTCTTATCAGGATCATTTATACTTAAATGATGGAACTGGAAAATTTACTGAATCTGTGGAGGCACTACCCAAGCTGATCCAAAGCGGGTCTTGCGTAATCGCTGCCGACTATGATCATGATGGCGATCTTGATCTTTTTATTGGTGGTAGATTAATTCCGGGTGAGTATCCACTCCCTGCGGATAGCTATTTGCTGCGAAATGATTCCGATAATACAGGGTGTAAGTTTACAAATGTAACCTTATCTGTTGCGCCCAAATTACTTTCGTTGGGCATGGTAACAGGAGGTTTATGGACTGATGTTGATAATGATGGATGGATGGATTTGATGCTGGTTGGAGAATTTATGCCCATTACATTTTTCAAGAACAAAGAAGGGATAGAATTCGAAAAGCAAGAAAACGCTTCGCTTGCAAAAACCAATGGTTGGTGGAACAGTATTACTGCCGGTGACTTTGATCGTGATGGTGATATTGATTACATCGCTGGAAATCTTGGATTAAATTCCAGGTATAAAGGAACCGTTGAAGAACCTGTTTGTGTGTATGCTAAAGATTATGACAAGAACGGATCTATCGATCCGGTAATGACCTATTATCTACAGGGAAATAAACACATCGTTCATTCGCGAGATGAGCTGATTAGTCAAATCAGTGTGATGAAATTACGCTTTAATAATTATAAGGATTATGCAGAAGCAAATTTTGAAAATTCATTTTTAAAATCTGAAATTGAGGGTGCATACGTAACGTGCGCGGAACGTTTCGAAACGTCCTATATCAAGAATATGGGGGGTGGAAATTTTGAGATTGAAGCACTTCCCATTGAATGTCAGTTCGCTCCTGTATTCGGAATGGTTGTAGATGATTTCAATGAGGATGGTTTTTTAGATGCCTTGCTCACAGGTAATTCCTATGCACCCGAAGGGACTACTGGTAGATATGACGCCTCTGTTGGAGTTTATCTGCAAGGTAATGGCTCTGGAAAGTTTAACCCAGTAAGCGCTATCGAAAGTGGGATTTACATCGATGGCGATGCAAAGGGTCTCGCTAACTTAAGCGATGCAACGGGTAACGGAATTTTACTTAACGGAAATAATTCCTCAACTATTAAAACATTTGTTTACAAACAGCACCGGAAAAAGGTGACCGTTAATAATGATGATGTTTACGCACTGCTTACCCTGCAAGATGGAAACATTTTTAAACAGGAATTTTACTTTGGATCAACCTATCTTTCCCAATCATCCAGACAACTACTTATTCCTTCTAATGTTGTCTCCATTAAAATATTTAACAACAAAGGAATTTCACACAGTGTTTCATTAAACTAAAATTCAAACCCAGTCAATATGATTAAATTAGTCCTGACAATCGCCTCACTCCTGTTTCTGGTTATGGGCTGTACCACCGATTATTATGCCGAGAGTGATTATAAATCTATTGAGAAGATTGACACCCATATGCATCTTCACTCAAAAAGCACGGCTCTTTCGGAATTAGCTCAAGAAGATAATTTCAGACTACTTAATGTGATGGTGGATGTCCCTGATTATCCACCGATCGAAGCTCAGGAACAATTCGCGTTAGAACAGATTAAAGAATTTCCGGATAGAGTAAAATATCTGACGGCTTTCACGCTAGAAGATTGGGATTCTGTACAATGGGTAAATGAAACTATTGAACAATTAAAATCTTCTTTCGACAATGGCGCATTAGGAATAAAAATCTGGAAGAACATAGGAATGGTTTACAAGGATTCATCAGATCGATTTATTATGATAGACAATCCTCGCTTTGATCCAATCATCCAGTACATTATCCAACAAAATAAAACAGTAATGGGTCATTTGGGAGAACCTAAAAACTGTTGGTTGCCCGTGGAGCAGATGACAGTGAACAACGATAAAAACTATTTTAAAAATAATCCTGAATACCACATGTTTCTTCACCCAGAATATCCTTCTTATGAGGATCAGATTAACGCTCGTGATAATTTTATAGCACGTCATCCCGACATGCGCTTTGTAGGCGCACATTTGGGAAGCTTAGAATATAACGTAGACTCATTAGCAAAGCGTTTAGATAAATTTCCAAACATGGCGGTTGATATGGCGGCAAGAATTTCGCATCTGCAATATCAATCAAAAACAGATCGTGAGAAGGTGCGCAATTTTATGATTAAATATTATGACCGACTTATTTATGGTTCTGATACTGGCATTGAAACGGATTCTGATCCTTCTGCAATAAAGAAACAGTTACACGATCGATGGATGAGTGATTGGAAATATTTTGCTACTGATGAGCTTATGAAGGTTGAAGAAGTAGATGGGGAATTTCAAGGTCTTAAACTTCCTAAAAAAGTGATTGAGCATATTTATCACGATAATGCAGTTAAGTGGTTTAATTATGTAAACTAGATTTTTCCATATATAATCTCAGTGCATCATATAAATCCTAACGCATGTGAGTATACTTTTTTAACAAATTATTTAAACATCATTTGGAAACTCTATCAAACTGGTATACGTTTGTGTCATCATAGTCGGTGAGGCATTTTTGCTAACCCGATTTATAAAGAAGCGTGGAGAGTACAGGCTCTATGAAGCGCTAGCAACCAATCTTTCGAGTAATCGGGAGGAAAACGGTGCTAAATCCTGCTCCCGGCAAGGTGCCGAGGAGGACTATAAACCGGTAATGCAGTATGAAAACAAATTTCAAATCACTCAACAAAAAGTCAGCGCTAAAACGTTCGGCTACCTCACCCGAATCTCTTCCTCAAAATTTTATTGCTCGAATTAAAAACTCACATGCACAGGCTGCGCCTTGTTGTATGTGTTGTTGTTAGTTGCAGTTGAGATAAGCGCAGCGCTTCCGGCAACACACTAACTTACGACTCTCCAGGTGACAGGTGCAGTTACGGTTATGTTTATCACACAATTTTTAAATAATTCTCACATTAAAATACTTAAAACTATGTCAACCTTACGTTTTGAAAGTCTTCAATTACATGCTGGCCAGGAAGTGGATCCTACAACGGGATCACGCGCAGTACCTCTTTATCAAACAACTTCTTTTGTGTTTAAAAATTCTGAACACGGTGCAAATCTTTTTGCCTTGAAAGAGTTCGGTAATATTTATACACGCATTATGAATCCAACCACGGATGTGTTTGAAAAACGCATTGCTGCCTTGGAAGGTGGAGTAGCTGCACTTGCGGTTGCTTCGGGACAGGCGGCACAATTTATTGCACTTAATAATATTCTTCAGGCAGGAGATAATTTTGTCTCCACTTCATTTTTGTATGGAGGAACCTACAATCAGTTTAAAGTAGCCTTTAAACGATTAGGTATCGAAGCTCGCTTTACGGAAAGCGATAAGCCGGAGGCTTTTGAAAAACTAATTGATAAAAAAACAAAAGCATTGTATCTCGAAACAATCGGAAACCCGGGCTTTAACATTCCTGATTTTGAAGGTATAGCCGCCATTGCTAAGAAGCATGATCTCCCTTTGATTGTTGATAATACCTTTGGTGCTGGTGGTTATTTGTTTCGTCCCTTAGAACATGGCGCCCATGTAGTAGTTGCATCAGCAACAAAATGGATTGGTGGCCACGGTACTTCTATTGGGGGTGTTATTGTTGATGGCGGAAATTATAATTGGAACAATGGTAAGTTCTCACAATTCAGCGAACCTTCTGAAGGCTATCATGGATTGAAATTCGGAGAAGTGTTTGGTGTGAATAACCCGCTTGGGTTGCCAAACATAGCTTTCATTATTCGTGCACGTGTAGAAGGTCTTCGCGATTTTGGTTCAGCGATCAGTCCCTTCAATTCATTTTTATTTATTCAAGGATTAGAAACATTATCACTGCGTGTTCAACGTTCGGTAGATAATGCCCTTGCCTTAGCACAATGGTTAGAACAACATCCAAATGTAGAAAGTGTAAATTATCCCGGCCTTGCTTCAAGCACCTATCATAAGCTGGCAAAAAAATATTTACGAAATGGTTTTGGTGGGGTTTTATCATTTACTTTAAAAGGAACCAAAGAGCACACCACGCGGTTGGTGGACAGCCTGAAGTTAGTAAGCCATTTGGCAAATGTGGGTGATGCAAAAACACTTATCATTCAACCTTCGGCAACCACACATCAGCAATTGTCGGATGAAGAACAAATTTCATCAGGTGTGTTACCCACCTTGTTGCGCGTATCGGTTGGCATTGAACATATTGATGACATCAAAGCCGACTTCCAACAAGCGATAGAAAAAGTGTTCGAGAAAGAGTTGGTTAGTTAATCACAATAGTCAAGACACAAAAAAGTGATTAGCGTATTTCAAAAAATGAATTATTAAATTATAATATACCCACCCTCTCTCCCGATAGCTATCGGGATGGAGAGGGCCGGGGGTGAGGTTATGTCAAAATCTGAATCCATATTTCATTATACCGATGAATTCGAGTTGGAGTCTGGGGGAGTTCTCCCAGGCTTCCAACTTAAATACACAACCCTTGGTCAACTCAATAAAGACAAAAGTAATGTGATATGGATTTGTCATGCCCTTACGGGAAGTTCTGATTTTACGGATTGGTGGAAAGGTTTATTTACGGAAGGAAGTCCGTTTGATCCCCGTGATTATTTTATCATCTGTGCCAATACACTGGGTGGTTGTTATGGTTCTACCGGACCGTTATCGATTAATCCGAAAACGGGTACCCCTTACTATCATGCATTTCCGTTTATCACGAACCGTGATATCGTTCGCAGTTTTGATTTGTTGAGACAACAGCTCAACATCTCAAAAATTTATACGCTGCTTGGTGGATCATTGGGCGGACAGCATGTATTGGAATGGGCTATTGAACAACCCAATTTGTTTGAGAACATTATTCCCATCGCAACCAATGCATTTCACTCGCCTTGGGGCATTGCGTTTAATGAAGCTCAGCGTATGGCCATTGAAGCAGATGCTACCTGGAAAGAAGATGATGCGAGAGCAGGTATTGAAGGAATGAAAGCAGCGCGCGCGATGGGTATGATTTCTTTTCGAACGTATGATACTTTTCTGACCACACAAAGTGAAAAGACGGCAGAAAAGGTGGATGATTATCGGGCGTCTTCTTATCAAAAGTATCAAGGGCAAAAACTATCAAACCGATTTAATGCCTTTACCTATTGGGTGCTAACGAAAGCGATGGACGCGCATCATGTCGGTCGTGACCGAAACAGTTTAGAAGAGGCATTGAAGAAGATCAAAGCAAACACGTTAATAATTGGAATCGATACAGATTTGTTATTCCCGATTCGTGAACAACAATATCTTGCTCAACACATTGAGGGTGCCAGATTGGATGTTCTTACGAGTCTTCATGGGCACGATGGATTTTTAGTAGAGTTTGAACAGTTCAAGAATAGCGTTAGAAAATTTTTAAGAGAATTAAAGAAAGAAACAACTATATGAAGAAGAATTTGAAGTTGGGTTTATTTGGTTTTGGATGTGTTGGGCAAGGGCTCTATCACGTACTGAATGAAACCCATGGCGTAAAAGCTGAGATCAAAAAAATCTGTGTTAAGAATAAAGCAAAATCGCGGATTATTGATGCTAACTATTTTACGTACGATGCCAGTGATATCCTGAATGATCCTGAGATTGATGTGGTGGTTGAATTGATTGACGATGCGGATGCTGCATTCGAAATTGTAAAGAAGTCGGTGATCAATGGCAAGCATGTAGTTACCGCCAATAAAAAAATGTTAGCTGAACACTTGCAGGAAATTTATGATCTGCAGCAGCAGTATGATAAGTCAATTTTGTATGAAGGTTCGGTGTGTGGAAGTATTCCTATTCTTCGCAATCTGGAAGAATATTACGACAACGATTTAATCACAAGTATCGAAGGTATTTTTAACGGATCAACCAATTACATTCTTACCAAAGTATTTGAAGAAAGAAAAAGTTATTTGGAAGCGTTAAAGGCTGCGCAGGATTTAGGTTTTGCTGAAAGCGATCCTGCGCTTGACGTAAAAGGATTTGATGCGAAATATAAACTCACCATTGCAATTGCTCATACATTTGGTGTTTTTGTAAAACCCGAAAACATTACCAACATCGGCATTCAAAATATTTCGCCTGTTGATCTTAAATATGCGCGCGAAAATAATCTTACGATTAAACTGGTCGCTCATGCAAGTAAACGGGATGGTAACATCTACGCATTTGTAGCTCCTCAGTTTATTCCATTGGATCACATGCTTGCCTCGGTACGCAATGAGTACAATGCAGTTTTAGTGGAAGGCGCTTTCGCTGAAAAACAAGTCTTTATTGGAAAAGGGGCGGGCAGCTATCCAACAGGAAGTGCGGTTCTTTCCGATATCTCGGCCTTGACCTTTGACTATCGCTACGAGTATAAAAAATATGCGCAAGGGGATGGACTTCCTTTCTCCAATGAAGTGCTTTTGGATGTAATTGTCAGTTTCCCGGAAGGATCGCTGATTTCCAACAAAGATTTCGAGAATTTTAAAGGCGGATATCAAGGCAATGGGTTTCAATATTTACAAGGAACTGTGCGCCTCGAAAAACTCAAGGAATGGTCAGAATGGGAGAATATTAGTGTAATTCTGGCGCCACAAGTCAATTTGACGCCAGCCAACGCTACTGAAAAAGAAGAGCGGTTATCGGCCTAAGGAATATTTGATAAGATTTAAACAATGCGACAGCAACCTTCGGGTTGCTGTTTTGTTATAACAACAGGAATCTCGAGAATTTTAGAGGTTGTTAAATGGGGTCTTTTAGCTCTGATTCCTATATTTGTAGCCCAAGATTAATTCTTTTTATCCATGTTGATATTGTCTTCTATTGTCGCCTTTACCGCAGTTATCATGCTGCTGGTTGCATTATTGATTTTTGCTCAGAAAAAGTTGGTTCAGACGGGTCCGGTTACAGTGGTAATCAATGGCGAAAAAACGATTACCGTATCAGCCGGAAGTACTCTTTTAACCACGCTTGCCAACGAAAAAATATTTCTGCCTTCTGCCTGTGGCGGTGGTGGCACGTGTGCGATGTGTAAGTGCGTGGTTGAATCGGGTGGTGGCGATGTGTTGCCAACGGAAGTAGGTCACTTAAGCCGTCAGGAACAGAAAGATCATGTACGCTTAGGGTGTCAGGTAAAAGTTAAGCAAGATCTTAATATCCGTATTCCCGAAGAAATTTTTGGAATTAAGAAATGGGAATGCGAAGTAGTGAGTAACTACAACGTATCTACGTTTATTAAAGAGTTTGTTGTAAAACTTCCTCCCGGAGAAACATTAAAGTTTGAAGCGGGTGGTTATATCCAAATAGATGTTCCGGAAGTGCATGTTGATTTCCAAACCATGGACATTACACCGCATCCTGAATTAGGTCACAAGCAAGATGTATTTCAATCTGATTGGGATAAATTTAAGTTGTGGGGATTGAAGATGAAGAATGATGAACCCATCTTCCGTGCGTACTCCATGGCAAACCATCCTGCTGAAGGAAACATTGTGATGCTTAATATTCGTATTGCAACACCACCGTGGGATCGCGCCAACAACAAATGGATGGATGTAAATCCTGGAATTTGTTCTTCGTATGTGTTCTCGCGCAAGCCTGGCGATAAAGTAACTATCTCGGGCCCTTACGGGGAATTCCATATTAATAAAACACAACGCGAAATGATTTATGTGGGTGGTGGTGCCGGAATGGCTCCGCTGCGTGCGCAGATTTTTCATTTGTTCCATACAGAAAAAACCAACCGTAAAGTTTCGTACTGGTACGGGGGTCGTTCGAAAAAAGAATTATTCTATACTGAACACTTCAGAAAAATTGAAAAGGACTTCCCGAATTTCAAATTCTATATTGGCTTGTCGGAACCACTTCCTGAAGACAACTGGAAGGTAAATAAGAGTTTAGATGATACGGAAGGTGATGGCTATGTAGGGTTTATCCATAAATGTTTATACGATAATTATTTGGGTAAACATAAATCGCCTGAAGATGTTGAGTTTTACTTGTGTGGCCCACCGATGATGAATGCAGCTGTGCTGAAAATGCTAGACGATATGGGCGTGCCCAAAGAAAATGTACGTTTTGACGACTTTGGAGGCTAATTACTTAGCTAACAACTAGTAGCAATAAAAGCCACTTTGATTATTCAAGTGGCTTTTGCTATTTTTAATATGGCTTAAAACCCACATTCTGAAAAAACTGCTGGCCATATTACTTCTTCTGCTCTTTCTCTTCAATGTAGGAGGATACTATCTGTTCTTTTTTGGAGTAGATTATCATGCCACGTATGTAATGCAACAGAAGTTTGATAATGACAACTATGATGAGGCAAATACAGTTACGCTTAAAATTCCAATCACCTTGCCTTATCCGGTGTACACCAATGGATTTGAACGAGTGAATGGAGAATTCGAATACGAAGGACTACATTATAAACTCGTAAAGCACAAACTGGAAGGCGACACCCTTCATATTGTTTGTTATAAGGATTATCAATCAAAGCGAATCTCCACCGCAATTCAAGATTTCTCTAAAATATCTAGTGATACTACGTCTCCAAAGTCGCCACTTCATTCTTCGGGTAAATTAATTTCCGATTACGATGTTACGCTGCTTGGTGAAATCACGTCAGGATATGGATGGATGGCTAGCCTTCCGCTAACCTCTCATTTCTTTCCCTTGTTGGATCAGACTACTCCAGTCTTCTCGCCACCACCTGATCAACTTACTTAAGTAACTTTTGCTATCAGGATTGCAAACGCCCGATTAATCGGGCTGTGAATGCCTGATGGTTTTCAATTAAGTATTTGATCAACTTCTTAAGAAAATAAGTATGAAAATTTATATCTGTACGATTTCATTATTTCTATTACTAAATTTTAATTCGGAGCGAGCGATTGCCCAGGGGTGTGTGGCCGTTCGCAACATGTCTGGTTGTTCATTTAGTTACGACAGCACCGCCCGTGGCAGTTGGCAACTCAATTTAAACTATCGGTATTTTAAATCATACCGTCATTTTCGGGGTAGCCATGAAGAGAAAGATCGGGTTGAGAATGGAACCCAAGTAATTAATCATGATAATTCAATTTTGGTAGGCGTATCATATCAACCAAACAGAAGATGGGCCGTTTCGCTAACCATTCCTTATCTCAATATTGATCGCTCATCTTTATATGAACACAAGGGAAACAACAGTGGCGAACGGTATCACACTTCTTCCAGTGGAATAGGCGATGTGCGTGTTGCCAGTTATTACAATGTATTCCCTAATAATGTCAATACTCACCTTACCCTTGGGGCCGGACTAAAACTTCCAACCGGAAATTATAACTATCAAGACTACTTTCATAAGCAAGGAGTGGAACAACCCGATACGTTAGTGCGACTTGCCGTGGATCAATCGATTCAGCCAGGCGATGGTGGATTGGGAGTAACATTAGAATTTGCTTTTACTCAGCAGATTTCAAATAGAATCCAGGCGTATGCATCAGGTTTGTATTTAATCAATCCAAGAAATACGAATGGAACATCTCGTAGTCCAAATCTTTCGAATGGTATTCCACGTTCAAATGAATACTCTGTTCCAGATCAATTTCTTCTTCGGGCTGGCGCAAGTTATTTCTTTCTCAATGATATACGAGTTGCATTGGGTGCCCGATACGAAGGTGTGGCCGTGCACGATTTAATTGGAAAGAGTGATGGCTTCAGAAGACCCGGATACATTCTTTCGATAGAACCTTCAGTAAATTATAATTTCGGAAAACACGGGTTTGGATTAAATTGCCCGATAGCGATAGTAAGAAATCGCACACAAAGCGTACTTGACAAACAAAGAACGGAGGCTACCGGAACCTACCAACACGGTGATGCTGCATTTGCTAATTATCTTGTTTCGGTATCTTATTCATATCAATTTTAGAATATAATTTTCTGTCATCTTGAAAGGGAGAGAGCAAACGTTCTCTCCTTTTTTATTTCTATCTTCACCGATAATTTAAATCACATGGATTTAACCATTCTCTTCTCACCCATCGATGAATCGATTTACAATAAATCGTATGCGGCTAATTCGCTATTCAAAAACATAAAAGTATTTGGCGATAAAATGCCCGACTTCAGAAACATGCACATGGCTATGTTTGGAGTAAAGGAAGAGCGTGGCACCGAAACGAATAAAGGTTGTGCCAAAGGACCGGATGAAATCCGAAAAAAATTATACAACCTTAAGAAGGGAAATGGCTCGCCACCACCGGCCCGCTCGGGCAGGGCATCACCAATGCCGTGGGCATGGCACTGGCCGAAAAGCTGCTGGCCGCCGAGTTCAACCGCGAGGGCCATGAGGTCGTCAACCACAACACCTACGCCTTCATGGGCGACGGCTGCCTGATGGAGGGCATCAGCCATGAGGC
>CAWBCB010000014.1:0-10596 GCA_963787095.1 uncultured Cytophagales bacterium
ATAATATCGCTGTTATATCGCCCAGCAAGTTTAATTCAATCTCATTTAAGGATGTATTTCCTTTTAAAAAACCAGTAAGGTCATAAAATTCCGATTTCACGTGTATGTCGGTTCTATTGTTCCAGGACTGTCGGTTTATTTCGATATAATTTCTTTCTGAGTTCATTGTTATTGATGCCTGAAGGATTAAGGTTGATATTTATTGTTCACTAAGGAATTTATTTATCATAGAAACAGTCGATGAAATCAATGTGCTGTCCTGTGGGGTTGTCAATTCTCCTATGTATTCTCCATGACCGCCAGGAATAACGACAAATCGTGAGTTGGATATTAAGCGTTGCATTTCTTCGGCATGCTGGGGGGTTGTAACATCGCGATCGCCAATAATAATTAAGGCAGGTGCATTTATTGATTTCATTTGTTCTTCCGAAATGTCGGGAAAGGATTGCATTCTTGCTACATCACGCTCATACATCCGGTGCAATGCATTTGTATCCCGATTAATTTTTAAAAACGCATCCTTGTAAGGTTGTGGCATCCCTTCAAAGGTTGGGTTGGACATCATGTCCCAAAACCAGTCAGGTGCACCCGCCTTTTTGTAAAACGTGGAAGCTACAATTATTTTGTTTGTCATTTCAGGATGGCGGATAGCAAATTGAAGTGTTGTGCTTGCTCCATTACTGAACCCAAAAATGCTGGCTTTGTTAATCTTAAGCTGTTTTAACAGAGCCGCAATATCATCCGCATCTTGCTCGAAGCTTAATGGTCTGTCAATGTCTGCTGTGTGACCATGTGCCTGCATTTCAACGGCAATTACCTTGTTACTTTTCGCAAAATCAGACAGCACCCTTCCAAAAGTTGTTTGAAGGGTTGAGCCTCCCCCATGAATTAAAACTAAGGGTTCGCCTGCTCCATGAATTTCGTAATACATGTTCAATCCATTCACTGAAGCATAGCCGGTTTCAAACTCAGTTGTTTCTTTATCCTTTACTTGAGAAGTCATTTTTTTGTTATCAATATTTTGGCAGCTTGAAATTATCAAAACTGCAATAACAATTGAAAGTATGCTGTTCATGCATGGAAGAAAATAAAAAGCTTCGAACCTATTCCACGGTTTGTACTTCACTGATTTGAAGCACCGGTTGAATATTCGTGTAGTTTGGAACGTCCACCCTAAGTTTCTCCGAGTTGGGCCCCATTGCTTTTTTAAAGGAGTCCATGGAATCAAAGAAAAAATATCCGATGGCCAGATAAGGAAAGAGGTTCATCAGGAGCAGCGTTGGCCAATCCTTTGTCAATGGACATAGCCTTCAAATCATCCCCAAATAAACTTGCGGCCATTGGCATGTGTTTGGTTGAATAATAATCCATGTCGAAAGTTTTACCCTCTCCATTTGGGTAGAAGATGGCAACTTTAATCATACCCTTTTTGATTTTAGTACCGGCCGGATTACTCTGCTGGCAACTGAATAAAATTCCTAGCGCAATTAGTA
Organism: uncultured Cytophagales bacterium; assembly: GCA_963787095.1. Classification (GTDB taxonomy): domain Bacteria; phylum Bacteroidota; class Bacteroidia; order Cytophagales; family Cyclobacteriaceae; genus ELB16-189. The sequence continues at coordinate 1,494 of CAWBCB010000014.1, forward strand.
GTAAACTGATTTTAGTCATAATGGTTGGTTATTGTTTTTATTGTCGGGTCTTGCGGCCAGACAAGCATGTGCTCATAAAGTTAAAAATATTCCAATTCAGAATTAAATCAGTCAGGTCGGAAGACCAAACTGCAATGAATGTCACTATTTATTGTCTTCAAACCATTTTACAATTGATGGCATATTTCTCTCAAATCCACCAGGAATAAAGAAGTTAAGAAATCCGCATTTTTCATTTGTCCTGTTTGCAAAGTCATGAATGGTTTTTGCGGGTATTCTTAAAAAAGTTCCTTTTTCAATATCTATCCATTTGTCGCCAACACGTATAGATCCTGTTCCTTCTATGCCGTAAAAGATTTCGTCATTCCCTTCGTGTTGATGTGCCCCAGGTCCGTCAGAATTTGGTTCAAGCCACCATTCTGAAATACTATAGTTATTCGCAGTTTCATTTTCGTCTGCCTTAAAAACTGCTGTCATTGTTCCACAATTATAAGTTCTTCCTTCACCTGCCTTAAGAATTATAGTATCCATTTCATTTTCCTTATGTTCCATTCTATTGTTATTTTGATTGAATTCAATTAGAAATAATTCTTTGAATTAAACTTTTTCCATTAAACTTATAAACATCACAAGCCGAAACAAATGAAACCCGTTTCGTTTCTTAAAAATAGTGTGATGCTCTTAAGTTAAAAATATAAAATTTAGAATTAAATCAGTCAGGTAGGAGAACCCGGCCGCAATTAGAATATGAACAACTGACTAAAAGAATGATTGCAAATGATTAGACTGTTAAATATTTCATATTTAACTCGATGATAATTGTTGATTTCAGTTTATGATTATGTGATATGTCCGTGATTGGTGTTCCATCTGTCTTTAATTATTTATTAAAGACATTTTCGTTAGGTTTTCATATTTCAATACGAGGCCATTTCCATGCATAACGGATAATTAGACAAAGAAGAACGACTTCTACAACAGCGCCAAACACCATGTGCATCCAAGCCTCTCCTGCCAAATTAAACAATATATAAGGGAATATACACCGCAGCAATAATGATATTTGTCCAGCGATTTACTTTAGCCGGCAGGGCAACAGAAAGGAAAATCATCAGTGCCGGAATGGTCACCAAGGCGAGTGCTGCCAAAAGAAATCCTTGCGTAATATCAAATACAAACACCCTCCCTGTCTGAATATCTTCTATCTTACCTGGCATATATAAGTGGAAATAATCAAGATAGATAATGAGAAACATCAAACTCGTCCACAGCGTAGCAAGCTTCAGTTTCAAACTGACTTTGATGTCTTCCAGTGCATTTTGTGTGTTTTTTGTGTATTCATAAATTATCAACTAAAAATTAAATCCAAAATGAAGTCCTGGTTCAGGTGTCCATTTTGGCCACTTGTCATCTTTTTCTTTAAAACCATCAGGCATTTCAGTGTGATAAGGACGGCCGGCAATACCAAGAGATGGTTCAATAAAAAACCTATCCTTAAAGAGTTTAACGTGATAGCCAACTCGATACGTGTTGAATATAATGAAAACCATTACCCACCTTATTACCGTTTTCATTCTTAAATGTTTGCCACATAGGCGTTACATGTACTGCTGCGTAAAGACCTTTCCAAAAATACCTTTGATAAGCAAGACCAATACCATATTCTCTTATATAACCCGGAAATTTCTCTTCAGGTTTTCCGTATGCCTTATTATAAAAAGGGTTAATACCAAGTGGCCAGGCATGTTTCCAGGTTATTAGTTCAAGTGAAATTACATCTTTTCCTGTAATCCGATAGCCTAAATTGAGTTGAGCGAAGCCGGGGGGATTTACGGTATCTAAATTACCCAATAAAAATAAAGTGCTACCAACAAACCACTTTTTGTAAGTACTGTCTGTTTTGGCATATTGTGCATTCACCTGTAAACTGCTTGCCATCACTAAGACAAGTCCAATCCATAAAATTTTCTTTTGCATATCTTATTTACTTTTAATATTAAGCTGCAAAAGTAGATTGGCGAGATACAAGAACTCGTTCACTTAAGTTAAGAAATACGTTTTAGCTCTTTTTTCAAGAAATCCTTGCTCATAACCTGCTTAAAGAGTTGCTACTGGTCGGTGCTGTCACGTGTTGTCACCGACCAGCATAGCTCCATTACAAATGTGATCCCTTACCCCATACTTTGTTGGTCAAGAGGGCCAACAAAGGCTGAGGCCCCCAACGTCAATCCTAAAATAATACACCCGCCCATTTCTTTGAACTTACCTCGTAAATTCAACTACTTGGGCACTCACAGTTATAGTTCTTCTGACAAAGAAAGGGGCAAAACCACTGACGTGTTCCTCTGTCATCACGTTGATTATGGCTTTGGAACCATTCAGCAAGTTGGCTTTCTTCATCATCGTTGAATACGCATTTTCGTACAATTGTCTTTTGTTCATACCTCCAATTGCCAATACATAAGACACCTCCGAACTTCCGCTTACCTGATCAATTACTTTGAAGTTGTTCCCACTTAGGTGTACCTCAGTGGCGTTTTGATTGTGGTTGGTAACAAGGGCGGTGCCGATGCCACATGAACTAAGAAATGCCGCGAGCAATAACAACACGGAATAAATGCTGATCTTTTTCATTGTAGTAATTATTTATTTATTGTTATACATGTAGTAAAACTTAAATCCAAAAGCAGGCCCTGCTTACCGATAAAGTACATTTTTCACGTGTTGTCTTGTACTTTAAAACTTTCCACCATGTTGGTACTCACGGTACAGAAAGTGGCCGCGATGGAATGTTCTATAAAAAAACTATTCTTGAACAAGGGAAGCTGCTGTTGGGATTTTTATTATGTTGAAAGGTATTCGGTTAATTTCCCGATAAGGATGCTAAAAGTTAAATCCAAAATGAAGCCCAGGTTGAATAAAGTAGTTAGGCCATTTTTTTTCTACTGCTTTAAAAGATTCTGGAACATTAGTTCTTACAGGCCAATAACTAAATCCAATAGCTGGTTCAAAAAAGAACCGGTTTTTAAAAAACTTAAACTGGTAACCCAAATAGAAGTCCAGATATAACGTGTATCCATTTCCAATCTTTTTTTTATTCTCATCCATATATTTTTCAAAAGCATTCAATGCATAAACGGATGTATAGACTCCTTTCCACCAAAAACGCTGGTATCCTATTTGAGGAGCAAGTATGCGTGCATGTCCAGGATAGTTTAGTCCCGGTGCATCAAAATGATGGTCCAAAAGGGATACCTAATGGCCAAGCATAAATGGATCTTTTAAATCTAAAGGAAACAACATCTTTAGGTGTTATCCTATATCCAACATTTAATTGTATATACTCAGGATGGATTTGGGTCATCAGGAATAAAATTTCCTAACATCAAGAGTGTACTCCCAACAAACCACTTTTTGTAAGTACTGTCTTGTTTGGCATTTTGTGCATTCACCTGTAAACTGCTTGCCAACACTAAGGCAAGTCCAATCCATAAAATTTTCTTTTGCATATCTTTTTTTTATATGTTAAACGATACTGCAAAAGTAGATTGGCGAGATACTATAACTCGTTCACTTAAGTTAAGAAATACGTTTTAGCTCTTTTTTTCAAGAATTCTTGCTCTTAGTCTGCTTAATGATTGAGGTTTGATACCTAAATAGCTCGCTAATTGGTGTTGTGGAACACGCTGAATAAGGTCTGGTCTTTTTTGTAGTAAGTTCAGGTATCGTTGTTCAGGTGAAGAAGTCTTAAACTCGTCAAAGTCTATTCGTTGTTTGGCTAACAATTCTTCCGACAATATTCTGCACATGATTTCAAACTTTGGAAATTTACTGTTTATTTCTACTTCCATATCAGAATTTGAAACTGAAAGTATACTGTCTTCTACACAACTTATGATAATATTCAGACGGAGTTTTGCTTATTACACAATGGGGTGTTAAAGCTTCCATTTCTGTGTAGAAAGCAGTAGTTTTTTCTTCACCATCTATAATATAATATGTCCGAATACAGCCTTTTAGAACAAAGTAGCTATCTTTCGATTTTTGTCCTTCTTTGAGTAAAATCGTCCCTTTCTTTACCGAGCGAAATATGTCTAAAGAAACGATTGCGTTCTTCTCATCTTCTGTCAGAGAAATGTATTTTGATATAAAGTCAAATAGTATGTCTTGCATTGTTTTATGTTGTTATGTTATTGCCTCGGCTGTATTAATACACCACAATGCAACACTGAAATAGCACCATGACACATGCACAGTGTAAGCAGTTATTTGTTATTCACTTGAAAAGATATGTCAACGTTAAGTTTTCAAAATTATTCCTAAGTTTCCCGGAATTATTATTGCTCTTAACTACGTCTGTCAGACCAAAATTACAGGTCATACCTAGTTGAAAATTGTTTGGTAAATCATAACTAATACCTATTGGTACTCCCCAATCCGTTTTTTTCAAATCTTCTTTTTCATATTTATTACCCGATACACCTATAAGCAAATCAGAATTGATACCTGTTAAAAAGGAAAGTCTGGTAGTTCCATAATATTTTAACATCATGGGCATATTGACGTAATCTAATCTTAGTCCATCAATATTGATATCATCTTCTTTTTCTCCCTTTTGTATGTAAAGAAAGTTTGACATAAGTGCGAAGCGTTTCGAGAACTTCCATTCCCAATACAGACCTCCTGTGAATCCCAATAATAACTTTCCGTCATAATTTGTTATACTCGATGCACTGATTCCTGTAATGATACCGAAAGTGTTTTTCTTTTCCTGATTTTGTGCGTTTAATTTATCAAATACAATTAATAGCAGTAAAAATAATGTTATTTGTTTCATCTAATAAATCTTAGTTAATGTCACGTCCTAAAATAGCGCCTTTTGTATTTCCCTCCAAGGTCGGAAAAAAAGTAGCGAAGAACTTATTGTCATCTCAGATGCCGAGCCTGCCTGCCCGTAGCCGCTTCGGCAAAGGCAGGTCTGCTTGAGGCCAGATAAAAAGAAGTTCCTGCAAGTCAATAACCAATTAGCTATCTTGAAAAACATAAAAAGGCGCGGTAAGATGCACGCTCTTTCAGATACGCAGTGAAGCACGACACATACATCAAGTTGGTAGTAGTTACTTCAACTGTCTACTATTTTATCTCTATATTTTTGCCATCTGTTCCAAGCTTTCATGCCTCATGAAAGCTTTGGCGACAAAAGTCTGGTAATGTTGAAATTGCAGTAACTATGAAAATGAAAGTCTACTTTTGAAGTGTACTAAAATGGGGAGCTTACATTTCGGAAATCATTAAAGGGAATAGACGAGTAACGGCTGACGCTGTGTTAAGGCTTTCAAAATATTCTGGTAATTCAGCTAAATTTGGCTTGGACTTCAGGACGATGTGCACCTCACTCCAACAAAATCCTTTGTACCTTCTCCATTCCCGCACTCGCGCCCAGCTCAATAAACTCCAGATTAGGTACATGTAGCACTGCCGGTTTTCGTGGATCAATCACATACTTTTTTACGGAGTCGCGCGCATAATCAATTAAACTCGCAGCAGGATACACTACTAAGGAAGTGCCTACTACTAAAAATAATTCGGCTTCATTCGCAATGTTGGCAGCAACCTCCATCATAGGTACTTGTTCCCCAAACCACACAATGTTGGGGCGCAGTTGCGACCCTCGTTCACACATGTCTCCAATATTTAATTGCCAGTCGGCAATCGGGTAAATTAAGTTGGGATTAAGCGTGCTGCGCGATTCAAATAAACTTCCATGTAAATGAAGCACATGAGTTGAGCCCGCACGTTCATGCAGGTTATCTACATTTTGTGTGATGATGGTAACATCAAAATTTTTTTCCAGCTCCGCTAAAATTTCATGCCCACGGTTTGGCTTTACTCTCAGTGCCTGCTTTCTCCGTTGGTTATAAAACTCCAACACTAATTCAGGATTTCTGCGCCACGCTTCAGGGGTAGCTACATCCTCTACCCGATGGCCTTCCCACAAACCACCCGCATCCCGAAAGGTAGCAAGCCCACTTTCGGCACTCATGCCGGCTCCGGTTAACACGACAAGCTTTTTCATTCCTGAGATTGGTTACTTGATACTAGATGCTGGATACTCGAAGGCTTAAGATCAAGTATCCAGAATCCAGCATCATTTTTTAAGTGTTCTATCAAAAAAGTCCTTCGCGCTTTTCAAACACCCGCTTCCAGCTATCGTAACGCAAAAAACCATGCACTTCATCGGGCAGCACTAAAACTTCTACCTGCACATTCTTATCGCGTAGTTTTTCCGCAAGATCGGTGGTTTGTTGAAACAACACATTGCGATCATCATCACCATGCACCAACAAGACAGGCGCAGTCCATTTACTTAAATCTGAAATGGGCGAACTCTTATACGCCACATCCATGTCTTTATCGGTAATACCCCAACTACCACCCGGAGAAAACTCACGCGCACGGAATGCCCAATCATGCACACCATGTAAATCAACACCAGCTTTAAAAATTTCAGGACTTCGTGCTAAACCCATGGCAGTTAAATAACCACCATACGAGCCACCCCACAAACCAATTTTAGCAGCGTCCACTTCAGGCAATGATTGCAAATGCTTTGCTGCCGCAACAACATCCTGATATTCGCTGGCTCCGCGCGGCCCTTGATTTTTTGCTCTGCGAAAATCACGGCCATACCCAATACCCGAACGGAAATTAACCGAGAGCACCACATAGCCTTGGCTTGCCATGTATTGATTAAAGGCATAGCTATTAATATAGTAGTCACTATAATGAAAGCCGAGTAGCATTTGGCGTATCGGTCCACCATGCATAAACACAAGGCCTGGTCGCTTACCTGCCACCGCACGATTGATAAAGAGTTGCGCATGTACCGTTGTGCCATCGGCAGCTTTTAAAATTACTTGCTCAGGTTTCACAAAGTCTTTGGTAGAAAACGTTGTAAGCTTAGGAACATAAACCGGCACGGTCTGTTTACTCGCTTCATCCACGCGCACCAACATTTTAGATGTATTGATCGTTGATCGAAAAGCATACAACATAGTTCCAGCAAAAGCAGGGTACATTTCAATTCCTTCACCGGTTGTAACTGCAATCGGTGAGCCTACTGTAATGTCTGATTTCCAAATGTGCCTGCGATCAATGTCTTCGCGGTTGCCATCGAAGTAGATAAACTTACTGGTTGGATCGAGCACATAACTTTCCACTTCTCCGTTGCCGGGCGTGATGTCTTTCAAATCGCCACCACTATCATTCATCGAATACAAATGATTCCAGCCGCTGTGTTCACTGAAAAATAAAATACGTCCGCTTGTTGTCCAGTTTAAGGCGTTGTTCGTTGCGTATTGCGAAAAGCCACCATCATCAGCTGGCGACTTCCAAATCATCCTTGCTTTTAATGTTGTTGCATCTCCAATCCAAATTGAAAACTTTACGCCACCCGTTAAGTTGCTCAACTCTCCTACTTTGGTTCCTGCCATGCGAAGAAAGGCAACGCTCTTTCCATCTGGCGACCACACGGGATAACTATCGTTACTCACATCGGGAGCTACCCAACGAATTTCTTTACGAATGAGACTAAAGATTCCGATAAAACTATGATCACCGCGATCGCTGGTAAAAAGTACTTCATTGCCATCGGGTGAAAATGAAGGATTAATGTTTGTACCACGCGCACTAAACAAAAGTTTAGGCGTGTAGTTAATGTCCATGGTAGATTCATAAATCTGTCCGCCTCTACTAAACAAAAATTTCAACCCATCTTTATAAAACACAGGACTATTGCCCACTTGAATTTTTGCCGGTGGACTTTTAGAAGAGATCTCTTTGTAATAAATCGCCTGATCAACTCCTTCGGCTAAACTTGCCGGGTTTGCATTTTGTCCGCTGCGGTTGGTGCCATTGCCACGCACGTACAACAACTTGGTTCCATTTGGAGAAAAAACTAATTGCGAAATTTCCTGACCATCATCTAATTGATAATCGGTTAGTAATCGCGGTAAATCAGTTCCGGTTTTCACCAGAATATTTCGTTTGCCGTGATCGTTGATTACCCATGCAATATTTTTTCCGTCTTGAGATGCTACCAGATTGGATTCAATCGGATGGCTCATGAATTGCTCGAGCGTTTGCGAATAAGAGGATGCTGCAAAAAAAAGAAGCAGGAAGGTGAGGAGATTTTTCATAATCTCGAAGGTAACAAAAGTTATAAATAATTTGGAGCTAATATCGAAGCAGTCATCCCGGGCGAGTAATTCAATCTTATAATTTGTCTAACCTTAAACTCGACCCGGGATCTCTTATAAGGAATACAAATAGATTCCGGGTCGCGCCAGACTCAATAATAATTTGATCTGGTGAGTAGAAAATATAATTATTAATATGATTTATCAAGCTTGCCCGGAATGACAAGCAGATTAAAGTGGTCTACCTAATAATAAATTAAACACATAGGCACATAGACTCCTATGTTTCTATGTGTTTAGCCATTGCCTAGCATACTTTGCGGCTTTGTGTGCCACAAAGCATTACTTAGCCTTCTTAACTTTTTTAGCTGCTACTTTCTTCACGGCTTTTTTCTTAGCCGCTACTTTTTTAGGAGCTTTCTTTGCAGCTTTTTTCACGGGCACTTCAGGTGTATCAGCGTCTGTTTTTTTCTTGGCACCACCAAAGCGACCCCAACGACCCTTCTTCTCAGGTGTGTTGGCAGCAAGCGTTATGCATTCTTCAAGCGTAAGCTCGGAAGGCTCTTTTCCTTTCGGGATTTTTACATTCTTCTTACCTGCTTTGATGTATGGACCGAAACGACCATTCAACACTTGAATTTCATCATTACCTTCAAAGGCTTTGATCAACCGATTGGCATCGAGTTCACGTTTGGCATGAATCAATTCAACTGCACGTTCGGGTGTAATGGTATAGGGATCTTCTCCTTTCGGGATAGAAATAAATTTTTTGTCGTGCAACACATAGGGGCCAAAGCGACCGATGTTAGCAACTACGGGTTTCTCTTCGAAGTCGCCCAGAGCGCGGGGCATTTTTAACAACTCAAGTGCATCGGCCAGTGTAATATTTTCAATAAACTGACCCA
>CAWBCB010000015.1:0-8033 GCA_963787095.1 uncultured Cytophagales bacterium
TGTATCAACTTCTTTTGGGTAGCGTTAGCGAAGGCATCCTTTATAAATCCAAATGTCCAGTTCTTATTGTTCCGACACATGAACGCTCCCAAACCATTAAGCAATAACCCATTGCGTCGCGCCGCTTGGCTTGTCGTTAGCGGTCTGCTTTTTGCAATCTCAACTGACTGGAATGTCTCGGCAACCGCCAGTTTTGAAGGTCAGCAGTTAGGCATGTAAAAGATTGAACGGGCAAAAATTACCCGATGGCAGGTTTGTGGCGGCGTATTATGGATACCAACCTGCCGCAACGTGCCACTATGCATAGCGACGTTCAGAACGGTACGATTTTCCATGATGTTGATTTTTTCGCCGCTGAACATCGCGTCAATCTTCGCGCGCAACCAGGTTGAACATCCGCCTCAATTCAGGATCGGCGGAATCTTATTCGTGGCTCACTTCTTGGTCGGCGCCAACAGTTTGACCAATGCGTGTGCTTGCGAGGTCATCAGGAAGCTCCAGCCCCTCCGGTAAGCATCCATTCCACGGCTGAAAAAGGCCTGGGCCGAGCCACATAGATACAATCGAAAACGACGATAGAGTATTTCGCCCCAACGGGCGTTCTACGAGGTCAGTGTTTTTGAAGCGATGATTTTCGGGCTACCAAAAAGAGTTTTTCAACAGAATAGGCCACAACCAGCCATTTAATATGCTGTCGAAAGCTGCGCTTTGCGCACCTTCCTACACCCCATTCCACGCTTCTTCCCCCTGCCCCTCAGCGCATCATTTTTTGATTGCTTAACACCGGTAACAACCGCCCGCGGTTCATACACCTGGGATCACTCTTATACCGATTGATTATATCAAGGGCACGTGGTAAAAGAGGAACATGGGTCGGGGTACCCGTTTTAAACCGGGTAGTCCAAATCCATTTTTCACCATCCACGCCTATTGCAATATCTTGATCACGAAGTTCGGCAACATCCCTGAAGCTCACCCCGGTGTAACAGCAGAATAAGAAAATATCACGCACTAGGCTCAATCGCTCAATTGAAATTTCTTTGGTTGCTATAATTTCAATTTCATTTTCAAGTAGAATCTGTCGACTTGTATCTCTAATCTTTACTTTATATCCCATAAAGGGATCTTTCACTAACCAATTGTTAGCAACACATTGCCTGATGATCTTTTTCAATTTCTTAATATCTCCCATCGCAGAATTATGTTGCATTTTTTTTTCAGACTTCAGATAAAATTCGAAGTCATTTATAAATTCGTATCCGATTGCAGTAATGTCTATATCCGATTTTTTATACTTCCATTGTAAGAAACTTGCTAGGGAACTGAGACAGGTTCTAAATTTCTTAAATGTATTTATTGAGTATTCCCTTCCTACGAGCGCTTCCATTTGATCATTATGATTTTTAAATATTTCGAGAAGCATCCTTGGTTTTTCCGTCACCCCTCTAAATTCAAGCTTAAACGATTCACCGGAAATAATTCGCTTCGAAGCGACCAACTCGCGATGTATCTCATAAATTCTTAATTCAACAGTATTTAAGTAGACATTTAACTCTCTTGCTGATTCACTTTTTCCCTTTACTCGTCCTGTGGATGAATTCCATTGTTGAGGATCGCATGTTCGACTTGTCGAGAACTCGGAACGTGTTCCGTTAACATTAATACGTGCATAGACTGTAGCTCCTATATCCTTGGTGCTCTTAGTTTTACGGATTATAAATCGTTGAGAAAAGGTATTCATAGAATTAATCGTTAAGGTTAAAACTAAGTTTACCGGGAGTAGATTTTCAAGATGTTCAATTGATAGACAGCTACTTACGTAGCTTCTGGTGAGTAACTTTTGTGTGAATAAAAACTACTCACCGAATCACTCACCAGCACATTGACATTTCCTGAAAGTTTTGGAGAGGCATAAAAACAAAAAACCTCAAAATCAGTGTGATTTGTGAGGTTTTAGCTTTGTTTGTGCTCGTATTTGTAGTCCCAACGGGAATCGAACCCGTGTTACCAGAATGAAAATCTGGTGTCCTAACCCCTAGACGATGGGACCGTAATAAAATTTCGAGCCGCAAAGATAAATCCACTATCCGCAATTGCAAACGTAACCGTGAAAAAAGTTACCCACATGGCTTGGCAAACATTGGTTTTGGCTACAAGTAAGTCTATTTTTGGCTTCGCAATTTTAAACCTTATATCACAATGACAAAAGTTGGAATAAATGGATTCGGTCGTATAGGCCGTCTTGCTTTCAGAGCTGCCGTAGGGCGCAAAGACATTGAAATCGTTGGTATCAATGATTTGGTTGAACCAGACTACATGGCTTACATGTTAAAGTACGATTCTACACATGGCAAATTTGACGGAACTGTAGAAGTGAAAGATGGCAATTTGATTGTGAACGGAAAAAAAATCAGAGTTACAGCAGAAAAAGATCCTGCCAACTTGAAATGGAGCGAAGTGGGTGCTGAAATCATAATTGAATCAACCGGTCTATTCTTAACTCAAGCCGATGGACAAAAGCATATAGCGGCCGGTGCGAAAAAGGTAGTATTCTCTGCTCCTGCAAAAGATGATACACCAACGTTTGTAATGGGCGTTAACCATAAGAAATTGAATGCATCGCACACCATTGTATCGAATGCATCTTGCACAACCAATTGCCTTGCTCCTATTGCAAAGGTTTTGAATGATAAATTTGGAATTGCTGAGGGCTTGATGAGTACTGTGCATGCAGTAACTGCCACTCAAAAAACTGTGGATGGCCCATCCGCTAAAGACTGGCGCGGTGGCCGAGGTGGCTTTTCTAACATTATCCCATCCTCAACTGGGGCTGCCAGGGCAGTAGGCCTTGTGCTCCCTGAGTTGAAAGGTAAATTAACGGGTATGTCCTTCCGCGTTCCCGTAGCAGACGTTTCTGTTGTTGACCTTACGGTGAAATTAGATAAAGCTGCTTCTTACGAGGATATTAAGAAGGCCATGAAGGATGCATCCGAAGGTGAATTAAAAGGAATTTTAGGATATACCGAAGACGATGTTGTGTCTCAGGATTTTGTAGGAGATGCCCGTACTTCTATTTTTGATGCTAAAGCAGGTATTGCGCTTAACGATAAATTTGTAAAAGTAGTAGCCTGGTATGATAATGAGTGGGGTTATTCAAACAAGCTAATTGACTTGGTTCAGGAGTTAGCCAAGGTTTAACAAACAGAAATTCTATATATAAATGGAAGCACTCAAATTGGGTGCTTCTTTTTTTATATAACTATATATCCTCATGAAACTAGGACTAATAATAGTCTTCCATGATTCAACTCCAATGTGAGCGGAGTATACTTGGTATTTTTAAAACAAGTTTCAAATAAATTAGTATCAATCTATTTCCCTTTCTTCTTGAAGAGTTGATCCTTCTTTTTTGCAAGATTACCCTTAATCTCCGTGACTTTTGACTTAACGTCATTGGTTACTTTTTTAGATTTGTCAGCAATCTTTTTTCTCGTATTTTTTCCGCTATCAGGCGCCAGTAAAATACCAGCTATTGCACCCGCTGCTGCTCCAGCCAAAACACCACCTGCTACTTTCAATGCGCTGCTTTTCTTTTTGGTTTTGGTTGAACTTGATGATGGACTTTGATCTTTCGTTTTTGTCATCTTATTTTTTGTTTAATGATTAAAATTTTGAATAAGTCATATTACAAAATTTAAGACATAAAAGCAAATAATAAGCTTATCAATTTCACGCAACCCATAAATTTATTAGTATGTATTCCATAAATTTAATTGTGTTCAATTGCGCACAATAAAAGTAACTAAGATTAACAATCCGGCCAGGTATAAAGCTTAGCTCATGCCTTATCTAAATTATACGGATGTAAGTTTTAGGCCAGAATTGATTTAATTGTTTTAAAAGAACGTCTCATATTTGAGTAGTTACTAAGTAGAAAAATTTAGCAATAATGAAGGGATTGGCAAACGTTAATACAAGCTCGCGGATGAGACAGCTCTTAGCCTTGATCATCCTGATTCTAATCGGAATTCTGTTTGTTATGACTACCCACTCAAAACAAGATATGGAAGGCAAAGTAAAAACAGATCAACTAATTCCGCGCCAAGGAAGAGTTTAATCATTGAAGATAGGTGTTTGGTAAAGCCTCTGTGGGAAACTACAGGGGTTTTCTTTTTTTGCAGCAGATTCAAATCCTGTTTGTAGATTTGTTCATGGACTTTTCGCAACAGACTTTCCTCCACAATCTGGCTCAAACATCACCCCAGCCGTTTCTAATACCCATTGAGCGAGCGGAAGGAGTTTATCTATATACACCGGAAGGAAAAGCATACATAGATATGATTTCCGGGATTGGGGTTAGCAGCATTGGACATCGACATCCACATGTTATACTGGCAATAAAAAAACAACTTGACAAACACTTACACGTAATGGTGTATGGCGAGTATATACAAAGTGCCTCCAATGAACTTGCTAAAAAATTAACAAGCCTGCTTCCTGAACAACTTAACTGCTGTTACTTTGTAAACTCGGGAACGGAAGCAAATGAAGCCGCGTTAAAACTAGCCAAACGATTTACTGGCCGGACAGAAATTATCTCTTGTAGAAAGTCTTACCACGGCAGCACACACGGATCATTAAGTGTATCGGGTAATGAACTAAAGAAGCAAGCATATCGCCCCCTTCTTCCTGATGTTCGATTTATAGATTTCAATAATCCATCTGATCTCGATAAAATAACCACCCGAACGGCCTGTGTTATTATGGAAACTATTCAAGGTGATGCCGGTGTGCGTGTTCCTGATTTAGCATACATGAAGGCTGTGCGCATGCGCTGCAATGAAACGGGAACTTTGTTAATTTTAGATGAGATACAATGTGGTATGGGGCGCACCGGGAAATTGTTTGCATTTGAACATTATGGGATTGTGCCTGATGTGTTAACAATCGCTAAAGCTTTCGGGGGTGGCTTGCCCATTGGTGCCTTCGTTGCCTCTAAAGAAAAAATGAATTGTCTGACACACGATCCGATGCTAGGACACATTACTACATTTGGCGGCAATCCTGTTTGCTGTGCCTCTGCACTGGCAACCTTAGAGGTTATAGAACAAGAGAATTTATTAGCTCACGTTGAAAGTAAGGGAATATTAATTGAGAGTTTACTGAAGCATCCAAAAATAAAAGCGATGCGCAGAATCGGATTATTATTTGCTTTTGATTTTGAGACAGAGGAAGTTGTAAACAAGATCGTTCAGTATGCGAAAGAACATGGAGTTATTTGTTATTGGTTTCTTTCTCATCCCAATAGTTTCAGAATTGCTCCACCTCTTACTATAACAGAAGAAGAAATAAAAAAGTCTTGCACTGTAATCTTAGATGCCATAAATCAATCCTAATGAAACAAATCGAAAAATTTGACAAATTAGATTATATCTACAAGCTCTTAATGGTTCTTGCCCTTGTTATTACAGCCATCCTTTTGGCAAAGGATATTGTTGTACCTATTTTAATTTCAATTATCCTTTCAGTTGTACTTCTTCCTATTATTAAAAGATTGGAGAAAAAAATATCCCCTACACTCTCAATACTTGTAGTGCTCATTGGCTCATTTCTGCTTTTTATAATCTTTGGCTGGCTTATTGTTAATCAAGTAAGTGCACTCGTACAAGACCTACCGGATATCGAATCAAAATTCAATGTGTTTGTTGATAAATTAAGTAACACATTACAACAAACATTTGGCATGAATGCCCTTGAACAAAAACAATTCCTGAAAGATGGAATTACTTCTCTTAGCACCTACACAACAGATTTGCTTGCAGCTACAACAAGTATTTTAGGATTGCTTATTCAGGTTCCCATTTACATTTTCCTATTCTTAATCTATCGCAATCGCTTTCGAGCATTCATCCTTAAGCTTTTACCCGATGATGAAGAAATCATGTGGAAAAAGGATTTTGAGAATGTGATTCAAGGCTATATCTCGGGTTTGTCATTAGTAACGCTGATTATTGCAGCACTTAATAGCATTGGTCTTCTTGCTTTAGGAATTAATCACGCCATCTTTTTTGGAATCTTATCCGGACTCTTAACCATCATCCCCTATGTTGGAATCTTTATAGGCGCTGCCTTGCCAGTGCTTATGGCACTGCTAACTAAGGATAGTCTCTGGTATCCTGTGGGAGTCGTATTAATCTTTTCTGTCGTACAATTTTTAGAGGGCAATTTTATTACCCCACGCATCACTGGTTCGCGCGTAAGTATCAATGCGCTGGCCGCCATTTTAGCATTGCTGATAGGTGGAAAAATTCTTGGTATAGCCGGAATGATACTCGCCATCCCCGCATTAGGTATTCTGAAAATTATACTCTCCTATACACATCACCTTAAGCCTTTCGTTATCTTAATTGAAGACACTCCGCTCGACAAAGATAAAAGTGATCCAGCCAAAGACATATTACCTTAATCCTTCAACCATGAGAATTATCTTATTCGCACTTCTTTTCCTTGCTTTTACAAGCAAGAGTCAATCCATTGAAGAAAAAATAAAAATGCGGGTTGATTACAAAGAGACTCCTGGTATTGTAGTGGGCATTTATGAAAATGGTAAAGTGACTTACCACAGCTTTGGAGTGATGAATTTACAAACAAGTGAAGCAGTAACTCCTAAAACCCTGTTTGAGATTGGATCGATTACCAAAACATTTACTACCAGCATGGCTGCGTTACTTAGCCTCGAGAACAAAATTAAGTTTAGTGATCGTGCACAGTCTTACCTGCCTTCAAAAATGATACTGCCCGAGAGAGATGGAAAGGTAATTACTATAGAACATCTCGCCACTGCGCATTCAGGTCTTCCACGCATGCCAAAGAATTTCAGTCCAAAAGATGCTGCGAATCCATACATTGATTATACTGAAGATTTCTTGACCGCTTTTATAAGCAATTGCGAGTTGACCCGCGATCCCGGAGCTCAATATGAATATTCAAATCTCGGTATGGGATTGCTTGGTTACATACTTACCCGAATTGAGGAAAAGCCCTATCCTAAACTAGTAACTGAACTCATTACAAAGCCATTGGATATGAATCAAACCTTTGTAAGCGGCACAAGCAGGGAAAAACATCTTGCTTCGGGGTATGCAGACAATACCGAAGTAAAAGCATGGACTTGGAATAATGAAAGTGTGTTAACAGGAGCCGGGGGTTTAGTTTCCAATGCCGAAGACATGATGAAGTTTATGACTGCTCAACTATCAACTTCTAATACTCAACTCTCAAAAGCATTTGCCCTTACTCATACTATCCGTGCAGATGCTGGGACAATGGAGATTGGATATGGTTGGCACATTCGCGATGAAAAAATTGTGTGGCACAATGGTGGCACAGGTGGGTTCCGTTCTTTTGCAGGATTTGATAAAGCAACTAATAAAGCAGTGGTCGTGTTAACAAACTCTACCGCTGGGGCGGATGATCTTGGCTTTCATTTACTGAATGAGCAATATGAACTTAAGGCATTAAAGAAACCCGTAACCATTTCAGAAGCGGTGCTAAAGAATTATATAGGCACGTATGAAATTGCACCCACGTTTAGTATTGTAGTTACGCTAGAAAATGGAAGTTTGATGATACAAGCTACCAATCAGCCAAAGGTGAACATCTATCCCGAATCTGAAACCAAGTTCTACTTAAATTCGGGCTGCTCTCTTTGTTGATCGATCCGAGATGATGCGCTTCCGGCAAGGTAAGGCAGTGACTTTGGGGTGGGGATACATACGAGCTTGGCTTCCTCCATGTCTTTCACCACTAACATTGCATTTTTCCTATTTGGTGTATGCTGCAGTTGTCGTCAATGTGGTTTTGGCTACGGACATCTTCGACAAGGAGCTGAATGACTTGCGGAAAAGTCGCTGGAACAGAGCTTTCAGTGGAGCGCAACAAGATGAACTCCACAACGATCTCAGGGCAACGATTGTGATTGAACACATCATTCAAGCCATGGACGTCACAGCGTTTCCACCCGGGTCCTGGGG
>CAWBCB010000016.1:0-6575 GCA_963787095.1 uncultured Cytophagales bacterium
TATTGTAGGATCGGTGTTAATCAGTCTATCCCTTGTTTATTTTATTAGCAAATACAAGACCTGGACATTTCCTCAAACTTCTAAAACAGAGATCTGACAAGATTTAGGTCTTCTCCATTGCCGTTTTTAAGTCATCTAAGCCCTGAATGGTAAGGGGTTTTGAAATAAACTGGATTACGTTGTTAAAAGACATTGCCCGCTCATGATCTGCCCTGCTGTTGGAGCTGGTAAGGATCACCACTTTCATCTGCCCAAAAACATCTGTTGATATTTCCCGAACCCGATCTAAAAATTCAAAGCCATTTAAGAGTGGCATATTAAGGTCCAGAAAGACTAGCCCCGGAACATCTGCCTCTTTTGAAGTGCTCAAAACTTCCAGTGCCTGTGTAGGCGAACTAAACGTGACCACCTGGCCTGCGAACTTTCGCATTTCAATGAATTTCTTCTGAACGAAAAGATCCACTTCGCTATCGTCTATTATAAAGGCAGTTTGAACTGGATACACGGTATTCATTTGGTCTTAAACTGGAATTTCGACAATAATGTTTAACAATGAGCTACTTTTCCAATTTCTGGCTAAAATAAAGGTCGAACGGTTTCAACGAAAACGAAAAATGTGCTAAAATTGAAGGCTAAACCAAAACGCCCATGAAATTTACTCGTCTTAATTCCTATTTACTTGCTTTATTAGCCGTTGCAGGCCTCTGGTCATGTGGGGGTTCCAAGGATGACTCTAAAGAAAATGCCGCTGATTTCGATCAGGCTAGCGAATCGTTGAAAGAGCAGATTGAAGATGTTATCTATAATATTCCTTCACCGTCTGAAATTCCATACTTACTTCAGCAAACCGGTGCTGAGTTTAATCAGTCATTATTAAACGATCGCAATAAAGTTGATCAATATAGCAGCCGCAATGATAAGGCCGCTCTTAACTTAGGGGTTTATACGGCTGATATTGGCTACTTAAGCTCATACGATAAAACACAGGAAGCTATCAATTATCTTAACTCAGCAAAAAAACTAGCTGACAACCTAAATGTAATTGGCGCTTTTGATATGGATGTGCTTCAACGTTTTGAAAGCAACATTTCCAATAAAGATTCATTGGCTAAAATTCTAAACACGGCCGTTCAGGGTAGCGAAAAGTATCTGAAGGATGACAGTCGTAATAAATTGGCTGCCTTGTTGCTAACCGGAAGTTTTGTAGAAGGTCTTTATATTTCTACGGGTTTAATTAAAACGTATCCAAAAGATCTTTTACCTGACGATTCACGCAACCTGGTTCTTACTCCATTAATGAGAGTAATTCTTGAGCAGGAAAAATCAGTTGATGAATTAGTGAAAATGATTTCCAAAATTGATCAAGCCGAACCAGTTGCTTCTATCGCTTCTGATCTTACAGCACTTCAGGCAAGTTACAGAGCCTTAAATATTGAAGAGCAGATTAAAAACAACCGCTCTGATTTAGTGCTAACTGATAAAAATCTGATAGAGATAACCAAGGTGGTAGAAAAAATGAGAAAATCCATTGTTGATTAATCGATTACTCAATAACCTTCAAAAAGGATTAGCCATTGGTTAATCCTTTTTTTGTTCTAGCTAGCCTCATTCTTTTGTAACTTTAAAGAACTGAACCCTGACCCATGAGTGAACCCGTACTAAAAGCAATCATGAAACTTTTTGCCTTGGTGGCTAAAGAGGATTTAATCACCAAACAGGAA
Organism: uncultured Cytophagales bacterium; assembly: GCA_963787095.1. Taxonomy (GTDB): domain Bacteria; phylum Bacteroidota; class Bacteroidia; order Cytophagales; family Cyclobacteriaceae; genus ELB16-189. Next base: position 1,722 of record CAWBCB010000016.1, read on the forward strand.
CGAGAACATATAAAGATTTTTCTCTCTGATCACTTGAGCAAGCGGGGCACTGATAGTCACCTACAACTTTTTGATGAGTATGCAGTAGAGATGTCCGGTAAGTTGAGCGCTGAGCAGGAAAAAGACACGATTCATCAAATCTGCCAATCCATCAATAATGAGATTGCGCAAAAGCAAAAAATGGTAATTGTGCTTGAACTAATGAGTGTGATATTAGCAGATGATACTATTTCGGAACGGGAACAAACTTTAGCGATCATAATAAGCGAGGCTCTCAATATTAATAAGGATGATCTCATCCTTATCGAAAAATATGTACTCGCTAAGCAACGAAGTGAAGCTGATAGTGAGGATATGTTAATTGTAGATTCACAAATTCAGGCACCAGGAAAATGCAAGCACATATACCGGGAGGAGTTAGAGGGGTTCATTGCCATTCTCTACCTGCAAAGCACTGATACCTTTTTCTTTAAATACATTGGAAATACTGATGTGTACCTAAATGGAGTCCCTCAAAAATCCGGCAGTATAAATGTGTTGGCAACTGGAAGCACGTTACGTTGGAAAACAACCGATCCTGTTTATTATGGCGAAATATTAGCTCAATTCAAAAAGTTAAATCAAACCGAACGTACAAGTTTCGAGGCAAAAGAAATTTCCTACCAATTTAAAAATGGAGGCCTTGGCTTGCGGCAGGTAAATGTTGCTGAAGAATCAGGAAATCTTGTTGCTTTAATGGGTGCAAGTGGTGCCGGCAAGTCAACGCTGCTGCATGTACTCAATGGAACTGAAAAGCCATCAAAAGGCCAAGTCCTCATTAATGGAGTTGATATTTATAAAGAACCGGAAAAAATTGAAGGTGTTATTGGATTCGTTCCACAGGATGATTTACTAATTGAAGAGCTAACGGTATATCAAAATCTATACTTCGCGGCTAAACTTTGCTTTAGTCACCTGAATGAAAAAGAAATTGCCGATCTGGTTTTAAAGACATTGAGCGATCTTGGGCTCACAGAAACCCAACATCTTAAGGTAGGCTCTCCCTTGCATAAAACAATTAGTGGTGGACAGCGAAAGAGGCTAAACATTGGCTTAGAATTACTTCGCGAACCAGCTGTGTTGTTTGTAGACGAACCCACCTCAGGCTTATCCTCACGAGATTCTGAAAACATTATTGATCTCTTGAAAGAACTATCCCTAAAAGGAAAATTAGTTTTTGCCGTTATCCATCAACCTTCATCCGACATCTTTAAGATGTTCGATAAGCTAATTATTCTAGACACTGGGGGATATCAAATTTATTATGGCAACCCAGTGGATGCACTCACTTATTTTAAGAGGAATATTAATCTGGTTAATAGTGAACAAGGTGAGTGTTACTCGTGTGGAAATGTAAACCCCGAGCAAATCTTTAACATCATAGAAACGAAAGTGATTAATGAGTTTGGGAACTTTACGGACGAACGAAAGTTTTCGCCTGAACAATGGAATGCGCAGTATAAAGAAAAAATAACCCCCACCCTGGTTGTTCCGTCTTCTGATGTTCCGCATTCCACATTAAGAATTCCTACCTGGTTCAATCAGATTAAGTTGTTTGGCTGGCGCGATCTTCTTTCCAAACTAAACAACACTCAATATCTTTTCATTAACCTGATGGAGGCTCCTCTCCTGGCATTTATTCTCGCCTTCATTGTTCGCTACTATAATCCTGACGATTCGTTTAATGCCGAATACATATTCAGTAAAAATTTAAATATGCCCGCCTATCTCTTTATGAGCGTGATAGTGGCCTTGTTTATGGGACTTACGGTGAGCGCAGAAGAAATCATTCGCGACCGAAAAATTTTGAAACGCGAAAAGTTTTTACACTTGAATCGAAGTAGTTATCTTCTTTCCAAAATTGGAATTTTATTTATGATCTCACTCATTCAGACTTTTTTGTTTGTGCTGGTGGGCAATTCACTGCTTGAAATAAAAGGAATGTTCTTCATCTATTGGGGCATTCTATTTACAACCTCTTGCTTTGCTAATTTAGTTGGATTGAATATTTCTTCGGCTTTCAATTCGGCTGTAACCATTTACATCCTCATTCCAATCTTACTTATTCCACAATTAATATTAAGTGGTGTGGTGGTAAAGTTCGACAAACTCAATCCAGTTATTGGAAATACATCTACCGTTCCCCTCGTTGGGGATATTATGGCTTCGCGCTGGGCTTTTGAAGCGAGTATGGTTTCACAATTCAAAGACAACGATTTTGAAAAGAAGTTTTATTTTGATGATAAGGTGATGGCCGATGCGGATTATAAAAAAATCTATTACATCCCGGCACTGGAGACTCGACTTGATTTTGCGAATTTAAACTATAGAAATCCAGAGCCTACCATCCGGAAAGAAGTTCAGGATGATTTAAATTTATTAAAAACAGAGATCACAAAGGAACTGACCTTTGTGGGTAAAACAGACTTTAAAGTCATAGATAAATTCGAAGTCGATTTATATGACTCCTCCGTTTATAACGAAACAGCACGATTCCTTTCAGTACTCAAAAAATTCTATATTGCCCGATTCAACAAAGCTGATCGCGACAAAGATGATAAAATCAACCGCATGACAAGCACAGCCGAAAAAGAGACGCAGTTTGAAAAACTCAAAAATGATTATCAGAATGAATCGATTGCCGAACTGGTAAAAAATACAATGGAGACGAATCGGGTAATAGAAAAGGATGGAAAATTAATCCAAAAGATATTTCCAATATATAAAAATCCAGACCCTGAACACATTGTTGATTTTGACGCACAATTTTATATGCCTTCCAAACATTTTTTGAACACAACCATCGATACGCTGTATTTCAATTTGGGAGTAATCTGGTCGATGACTCTCCTATTAATGATAACCTTGTACTTTGAAGTGCTTCGTAAAATAATTGATGGCTTGGGGAATATTTCAAATCCACTGCCGAAGAGAATGTAGTATGTTTTTCTTTCTGTCAAAAACATTGAATTACCTCACCATGCCATTGGTGATCATTTGCATTTTATTTCTGCTTTCGTGGACGTTTAAAAGCAGTAAATGGCGAAGTCGCTTTTTTAAGATCGCAATAGCGATGCTCTTACTATTCTCAAACGACTTTCTGACAAATGAAATTGTAATGCTCTGGGAATTACCTGCCACCCCCCTTTCGGAAGTTAAGAAAGAGTATGCGATTGGTATTGTACTCACCGGAGTTACAAAAGGAAATATGGCACCGGATGACCGTGTGTATTTTCAACGTGGGGCCGATCGGGTTACACATGCGCTTCAACTTTACAGGTTAGGAAAAATTAAAAAAATTCTCATCTCAGGAGGAAGCGGTTCGTTGCAAGAACGAACTCATCAGGAAGCCGATGAGATTGCCGATGCGTTTAAATTGATGGGGGTGCCTGCTACAGACATTCTTATTGAAAACCAATCGCGCAATACACATGAATCTGCGGAAGCGGTGAAAGCGATGTTAAAAGATTCCATTTCATCATCAGATTGTTTGCTGATCACCTCAGCATTTCACATGCGCAGATCACGTGCTTGTTTTAAAAAGGTAGACTGGGCTACTGGATACCTTTACAACGGATTTTTTATCGCATGAAAGAAAGTTTACACTGGATGTGCTCTTTGCACCTCGTGTGGATGCCTTGCTAAACTGGACCATCATTAGCCGCGAATGGGTGGGAATGATTGCGTATAAGGTGATGGGGTATGTTTGAAGTGAAGTGATTCCTAAGCAACCGATTAATATTCCTTCGGTTGCATTTTTACATGACGAACTCGAAGCACACGGATGGTCTCTTCCGCAATAAAATAAGAGATTCGGTAATTATGTTTTTCGAAAGCACGGAAGCGCGTGTCATTATCTTTTCGGTACTTATCAGGTGGGTATTTTTCAGGATGATCGGCTAGAGCCTTTGTTGAAGCAATTATTTCTTGTTTAACCTTTTCCGCTTGCTGCAATGAATCCTTCCTGATATAAGTATAAGCCTCTTTTAATGCAGTCAGAGCGAACTCATCCCAGACTACCCTTTTCTTTACCATTTAGTAGACTCCTTCTCCATATCTTCTTGAGAAACAAATTTTCCGGATTCAATTCTTGCATTTGCTTCATCTAATTCACGATTGTACTCTTCAAGGTTAGTCTCAATCGTTGATCTCCTATATTTCAACAGTTTTACAAAAATCTCTATCAAGGTAGGATCATTTACCTTACCTAGCTCCGCCTGTATCCATTTGATTTCTGCCTGAATGTTCATCGTACACCAATTTTGATATTATCAAAGTTAACCATTTTAATTCTGGAAAATCAATGACTTTATTATATGCCGATATCTCTAAGGTTTTTCTCATACTCAATGAAAGAGGTAAAGCCAGTCCACTTTAATATTTCGATATCTAAAATTAATTTCCTGCATATAAAGGAGTAAAATCACAGATGTCACGATAAATATTAAACACAGTACGTGAAAAATATTTGCTGTCCTTTTTCGCTTTGTTATTTTAGAATCTTCCTGATATCTAGTGGTCCACCAAAACGTAAAGGCATAATGTAGTGACTCTTCATTTCTAGATCCCATTGAGCTCCCATCTTTGGAAAAATCCTTAATATGCGGATAAAGTTTTCTTTTCTCTTCTTTCTCATTTTCCGAAAACGGAATAAATTTCCAAATGTCTGGCACATCCGGGTGGATGATATGAGAATCTGTATCATAATATATTCCCATGTTTAGCCAATATCGAAACATGAATACGCCAAAAGTAAACCAGTAAAAGGGTCCTTGGTAATGATATAGTATTAAGTCCATATCTCTTGTTGTTAAC
>CAWBCB010000017.1:0-8952 GCA_963787095.1 uncultured Cytophagales bacterium
ACAGGCGCAACGCGCATTGGGGGCCGATTTAAAAACTGCACGCAGCGGAATTCTGTTTGCAGCTTTTTTAAAATTATTGATTCCAGTAATCGCGGTGCTGCCTGGTATTGCCATGTATGTGCTCCACCAGGAAGGCATGTTTCAGCAAGAGATGATGAACGAATTGGGAGTAATAAAACCCGATCATGCCTACCCCACATTAATGAACTTGCTACCGATCGGATTAAAAGGAGTTGCCTTTGCTGCACTTACTGCAGCAGTGGTGGCTTCATTGGCAGGCAAAGCAAATAGTATCTCCACCATTTTCTCACTCGACATCTATAAAAAATATATTAATAAAAATGCCAGCGAAACTAACATTGTGCGCACCGGAAGATGGGCTGTTATCATTAGCATGTTGCTGGCTAGCCTTGTGGCTCCTGCTTTAAAGACATTAGATCAGGCTTATCAATTCATTCAGGAATATGTAGGATTTATTTCACCCGGTGTGTTGGCAATATTTCTATTAGGGATTTTCTGGAAACGAACTACAGCTGCTGCTGCTATGGCCGGTGCTTTATTAACAATACCCGTTTCTACGATCTTAAAATTTCTTCCGGCACTAACAAATGGTGCCTTTCCTGATTACCCATTTCTTGATCGGATGTCAATCACATTCGTGCTCATCATAGTTGTGATGGTTGTAATGAGCTTAATGAAAAAAGAAGAAACGAACGAGGTAGAAATAGATACATCCATGTTTAGGGTAACTCCTGCTTTCGCAATCTACTCTATCATCATACTCGGAATATTAACAGCACTATATACAGTCTTCTGGTAACAGAAACACTTATTGACAATCAATGAAAACTAAAGCATAATATTCATTTCAATTTCAATCGATTGAATAATTGAATAAGGTAACAAAACATTAACACCCTTGATTCCTTTGAGCATAACTAAATGAGGATACTTGCGCAAAAATGAATTCAATAAACAATGAACCCATAAAACCAATTAATCAATTTAACTAAAAGAGTATGAAAAAAAACTACTTGTCCTTCGCAAAAAGAAGATTGGGAACACCGCAGTGTTTTCAATTTATTTTAGCGACCCTAATCATTCTGGCTGGGGGTGCTCCGCAGAATGTTGAAGCAAAAGCACCAATTAGCTCTCGGAGCGCTACAATCACGACTCTATTAGTGGAACAATTACTGACGACACAGGCGCAGCGCTTCCAGGTGTAAACATTCTTGAGAAAGGAACTAGCAATGGAACGGTTAGCGATGCAGATGGTAAATTCCGCATTTCAGTTGCCTCATCTGAATCCGTTTTGATTTTCAGCTTTGTAGGAACAGTTACACAACAAGTAGACAGTAGGAGGCAGAGATGTTATTAGCGTGCAGCTAGCCAGCGATTCTCAAACACTTTCTGAAATTGTGGTGGTTGGTTACGGAACGCAAGAGAAAAAAGATGTAACGGGATCTGTTGCATCTGTTAAGAGTGAGGATTTCAATAAAGGTATCATCACCTCTCCTGAACAATTGTTGCAAGGCAAAGTTTCTGGTGTGAATATCACATCTGCCAGTGGAGAGCCAGGCAGTGCACAACGGATTACAATCCGAGGCGTTGGTTCTATGCGCGCTGGTGTAACTCCCCTATTCGTTGTTGATGGTATGATCTTAGACAACTCTGGAACAGGAGGGGCAATTAACCCATTAAGCTTTCTTAACCCGGCAGATATTGAAACTATGGACGTGTTGAAGGATGCGTCTGCTACCGCTATTTATGGAACAAGGGGTGCCAACGGTGTTATTCTTATAACAACCAAAAAGGGTAAAGTCTGGACATTCTACGATAAACTACTCTACCAGCTTCGGAATATCCAAGGCAGCAAACAAAATAGATGTATTCGGTGCCGATGAATTTCGGAAGAAAGTGGTTGAAGTAGGAGGTGTATTAACAGACTTGGGTGGTTCTACAAACTGGCAGGATGAAATTCTGCGAACTGGCTACACCCAAAATCATAACCTTGGTTTTAGTGGCGGTACAGATAACCTGACCTATTTCGCTTCACTGGGTATGCAGGATCAAGATGGAATCTTAAAAAATAGCAATCTAAAAAGATATACTGGAAGAGTTAACCTTCATCAAAAAGGATTGGGCGGTAAGACTTCAGATTGATTTTAATTTGAATGCAACCAACACAGTAAGCACAAGACCACCCATCGAAAGTTTATTGGGAACGGCTTTAAGCTTAAATCCAACCTATCCAGCTTACGATCAAAACGGAAAGCCATCTGTATTTGGAGATGCATTCAATCCATTACTTCAACTTAATTTGTATGATGACATCACGAATACTACCCGTATCATCGGAAATATTTCACCGTCATTCGAAATTATAAAAGGGCTGGTTTATAAAATGAATTTTGGAATTGATAACTCTAGCTCGGATCGCGATATCCAAAATAAACCAAGCACTACTCCTTTTCAGATCGGAGATTTGAATTCTTATTTCACGAACAATAGAAATAAGATGATTGAAAATTACCTGACCTATGCCATTGATAAAGGAGAACATAATATCAATGTGCTGGCCGGACATTCGTATCAGCGGATATTTGTTCAAACTCGTCATTGGGGCATCACAAAATTTGCTGATACCGGTATAGAGCCACGATATAATCCAGGATTGGGTCAACAACTTAATCTGGTTGATAATCCTCCATCCGGTGGCACAGCAATAACCGAACTTCAGTCATTTTATGGTCGGGTAAATTATGCGTTTAGAGATCGATACCTATTTACTGCAACCGTTCGTTCAGACGGATCATCAAGATTTGGAGGTAATAACAAGTATGGTACATTCCCATCTTTTTCAGCAGGATGGAGACTTTCTGAAGAGCCATTCCTTGAATCTTTACCTGTAAGTAATTTGAAACTTCGGGCCGGTTGGGGCCAAACAGGAAATCAAGAGTTTCCAGGAAAGCAAACGCAAGCTGTTGTAACATCTTCACTCAGTGGTTCAACTTCTTATCCACTAGACAATGGAACTACTTACATTCCTGGGATAGCCTACTCAAGATTGGCCAATCCTAACTTACAATGGGAGACTTCTACTCAATCCAATATTGGGTTAGACTTCGGTTTTCTTAGCGGAGCCTTAACAGGAACTAGTTGATTACTTCAATAAGATTTCCACCAATGTGTTGGCATCAGTAACCGTACCCGATCCCATCAATGTGGTTTCTGAATACTACGTTAATGTGCAGAATATGAAAATCATCAATAAAGGGTTAGAACTGGCTTTAGACTACAAGTTTGTAACTAGCAATGATTTTAAATTTGGTGTGGGTGGAAACATCACATTCATCAGCAATACCGTTAAAGATGCGCCATTCAAACTTTTGACAACCGGTAGTGCATCTGGATCAGGGTTAACTTCGGCAACGATTAATGGGTATGTAAACGGAGAACCGATCGGTACTTTCTACATGAAGGATTTCGTTGGCATTGATGCCAATGGATTAAGTCAATTCAGAGACGCTAACGGTGATAATCAAGATACGGCTGACGATAGAATTGCAGCTGGCAGTGCATTGCCTACTAAGTTGTATAACTTTTATGCCTCTGCAGGATACAAAGGGATTTGATCTATCGATTAGTTTTAATGGTATTTCGGGCAATAAGATTTATAATAATACTGCGAATACTAATTTTTATAAAGCACGTTTAGCAAAATCGTTGAACACAACGATTATTGCTACTGAGTTTCCGAATGAATCACTGACCAACCCTGCTGCAGTGTCTACTCGTTATCTTGAAGACGGTTCTTTTTTTCGTTTGAATAATGCCACGCTGGGTTACAACTTTAATCCAACAATGATCGGCATGGCTAAATGGATTACTGCGCTTCGTTTGTCAGTTACTGGTCAAAATTTATTTGTAGTTACCAAGTACACAGGTTATGATCCAGAAGTGAATACTGACAGAACGGTTAATAGCGTAACGTCATTTGGAATAGACTATAACAGCTATCCCAAGCCCAGAACATTTGTAATAGGATTGAACGTATCGTTTTAAAAGGAAAATAATATGAAAAGGAAATTAATGCTCATGTTGCTGTTTATCGGCATCGGAATTATAGAGGGGTGTACAGATCTGCAAGAAGAAGTGTTGGATGAATCCTTTACTGGAGGAGCCACCGCAGAACAGATTGCTCCAGGAACTTTGGTTCCGGCTTACGCAGTTTTACCAGGATTATTTCAACACACGCAATACTTTGCCCTTCAGCAAATATCGACTGACGAGGCTATTCTTCCCTACCGCGGAGGAACCGATTGGGGTGATAATGGTATTTATATAGATATGCACAGGCATACGTATACACCAGCACACGTTCGAATAAGAGAAGTATGGAATGCTATTACTCAAGGGCAGGCACGAGCGCTGGTTGCTATACAAGAACTTGCTGCAATAGATGTAGAAACATCAAAGTTATATGCTGCTGAGGCACGTGGCCTAAGAGCCTATTATTCAATGTTAATGCTTGATATGTACGGGTTGATATTTGTAAAAGAAAAGGCCTCCGATGTTTCAACCATTTTGCGTGGAAACGATGCGGTTGAATATATCAAGAATGAATTGCTGGCAATCGAAAGCAAAGTCTCTAGTTCAGTAGGACCCGGCCGTATTTCGCAAGGCGCAGTGTGGGGACTATTATCACGGCTGTATTTAAATGCTGCTGTCTACCGGAACCCATATGCCGCCAGCTTTGATTTTACCGCAGCTGATATGGACAAGGTGATTGAATACACAACCAAAATCATTTCATCAGGTCAGTACCAACTGTCTCCGGAATATTTTGAGATTTTTGATGATGAGAACCATACCAACAAAGAGTTAATCTTTGCTGTTGATCAACGTGCAGAATTAAATGGTCACAATCGATTGGCTTATTTCTCCTTATCCGGTGATCAATTTCCATTGCCTGCATTCAATAGAGCGAATGGCACAGACGGCCCTGGAATTACATCTGACTTTTATCAATCCTGGGTGCAAGCCTATGGAGCAGATGATCCGGCAGATAAGGATCCAAGGTTCTTTAAAAAGAATATGATTATCCCGGGCGACTCTTGCATAGCAGGAGCTAACTTCGAAATTAACCGTGGAATCTTGCGTGGCCAGCAATATGGCCTATTAACAACGGCCAACGGTCAGCCCTTTACCCGATGCGCGGATGGTGTAGGTTACAAAATTGGTAAACTTCGCAACATCACCAGGGCGGATAAAACCAAACTGGTGAACTTTACCGAGATGATTGATTTTACCACCGAAGGCAGTGGATATAGTACGGGCTATCGCGTAGAGAAGTATGAATTCAGCAAGAAGTCTGATACAGGCCGTAATAAAGGAGAAGCCGATATTGTTATTGTGCGGTATGCCGATGCTTACATGATGCGCGCGGAAGCTAAACTTCGCAAGAATGATGCAGCTGGTGCGCTTACCGATGTAAATACAGTTCGTGCAGCAAGAACAGCTCGCACTGTTGCTCCTCCATTAGGCACAATGACACTTGACATTCTCTATCGTGAGCGTGGATTTGAATTTTATTGGGAGATGCTCAGGCGCACGGATATGATCCGATTTGGTAAATATGAAGGCGCATGGACAGAAAAGTCAGATAACAATCCCAAAAAACGTCTTTTCCCAATACCGCAATCTGCTATTGACGGAGCATCTGGAACACCAGGCTACCTAGTTCAAAATGATAGTTATTAGTAGTAGTCAATTTTAGTTTTCAATTTTCAATTTTTAGTCACGGGCTTTACACACCCGTGACTAATTTTTTTTGCTTAGTTTAGATTTATGATTCGATTTCTCGGTTTTATTTGGATTTGCCTTATTCCTTTCTCCGGTATAGGCCAACATTCCTCTGCTTCCATTTTTGCTCACAACGATTATGAAAAACCAATTCCACTGATGGCAGCTTACAATGCCCAGGTAGGTTTCATTGAAGCTGACGTTTTACTTCAAGGTCATGATCTTCTTGTTGCTCATTCAGCTAATGAGATTCAAAAAGATAAAACGCTTGAATCGCTCTACTTGAATCCACTCAATGACCTGATTGAAAAAAATGATGGTAGTGCTTACCCCGACAAGGAAAAAACACTGACGCTGATGATTGACTTAAAAACAGAAGCTGTAGCCACCTTAAATGTCTTAGTGTTTAAGTTAAAAAAATATCCGCAGCTAATCGCTTGTAAAACTCTCATGATCACCATAAGTGGAAATATGCCCGCGCCAGCACTTTGGAAAAACTTCCCCGACTTCATTCACTTTGATGGGCGACTTGGAATTACTTATACATCTGACCAACAAAAACGAATTCGTTTAGTAAGCAGTAATTTTCAGAGCTATTCAAAATGGGCTGGCAAAGATAAGCTCAATGATGTTGACAAGAAAAAACTAGTAGCTCTAATTGAATCCGCACATTCCATGGGTAAACCAGTTCGATTTTGGGCCATTCCTGATTTTGAAAACGGATGGCGTACTATGATAGAACTAGGGGTGGATATTATCAATACAGATGATGTGGCTGGTGTCTCCGCCTTTCTCAAATAGTTTTGAGAATTTTGCCTTACTGAACTAGTTCATTTCTTTGATCCATTGTCGCACTAATGCAACACCTTCCTCGTGTGTGATTGTTCGACCAAGCTCAGGCATCATGACACCCGGATGCGTTGATTCAATTCTGAATTGCAATATGGATTCTTCTGGCTTGCCTGGAACAATATCGTAGAGTAATCCACCCGAACCTTTACCTGCCGCTACCGGAGCCTTACCCACTCCCAGTTTAGAAAAATCCTTTTCGTTAGCCAATAAATGCAAGCCACTATTTTTAGCCGCACCATCTGCGCGATGACAATGTGCACAGTTAATTTCCAGCCAGGCACGAGCACGCAGTTCAATAGATGTTTCTGTATTTTCATAACTAACTAATCGCGCTACATTTTTCAACTCTGGCATTCCTGCTATCAAAGTTTTTTCCTTCCACAATAACAATTGATTTTTCCCATTCGTAAAATCATGTACTCCATTTAGTTGCCGGGCAGTTGGGCCAATGGGCATCAACTTATCTCCACGCAAGTGACAACCACTGCATTGATTTAAGTTGGGGATAGAATAGTCAATGTTTTTGATAACACCATCGCCATGCCTCCACGACACGGGAACCGTTTTCCCGGCCACCATCAGATACGCTTCTGTCTGCTCTGTATTCCACACATAAGGCAATGCTTTCCATTGTTTACCCTCGTTAATCAGCAGACGTGTTTCAAGAATTCTTATCTCAGCATTTGGTTTTGAGAAATCAGCTGGATAATAAAAGTTTTTAATGAGCACAGTACCTGCTGGAAATTCAAAAACATCAGTTTCAGAATAATTGACTTTGCTACCTGCCGGTATTTTTATAAATCGTTTCTTAAAAGCATAATCCGAAAACAGAGCCGAGTTGATGGAATAAGGAAGAACATCATCCGCTGGAGCAAGTTCTTTTAACGCACCAACAAAAAATCCATACTCCGATAATTTCTCTTTGCCGAGTGCAGACAAATCAATAGCAATCTCTTCCTCGGGAATCACAACAATTTCCTGCTTTTTACTCCCACAGGAAAAAAGAATCACACACAACAAAAGGAAAATATTTTTCATTTGCCCAAGCTAACTCCCGCACATTCAAACTGCTGCATCCCCTTGGTTAACTTTTCGAAGTTATTGGCAGCATCCAAATTCATTACCGTTAAGTCACCAGTCTCCTGAACACAAAACTCAGCATTACTTCTTTTGGGATCGACAATGCCATCGTACGCAATATCGGGTGGATTCATAAACGACTTCATAAAAAACAATTTTCCAATATCATGACTCAAAGCCGGAAACCAATGACTATTTGAATATGTGTTGTTATGTATATAAATCTGATAAGGATAAGGATTATAAAGCGTGTCTAACAAGTAATTATTATTTACAGTCTGCACGCCACCAATAGAACTCTCTTGCTCCACTTCCCCTTCATTCAACGCGGTCACTAAATCATAACTTATTACTCCAATTCCAACCGTTTTATTATCACGAATTTCATTGTTAGTCAACTCAAGTTGATGAGTAGCTAAAATCATAAAACCTGTGCCAGGCGGAATGCTAGCCACAATATTTCCTTTGGCTGCAAAGTTTTCATGATTGTTGTCATACACTTTGTTGTTGTATACTTTCGTAGAATGCCCATACTGAGTAAGGCCGGGCAAATCGAAGACAAGAATTCCGCCTGTGTTTTCATAGGCTTCATTTTCATAAATCTCAACCCAACGGGAGTTCTCACTTTCTATTCCAGCTACATTCCAATAGGCTTTGCTATTTCGAATAATTACCGAATCGGATTGCCCAACATAAATGCCGGCATCCGATGAACCCATCGCAATACAGTTCTCAATCAGCACCTGCTTGCACAAAACGGGATAAAGTGCATAGGCACCATTTTCGGTTTTTGGTCCATCCGCCCACACCGACCGAATACGTGATAGCGTAAGCCCAACTACTTCACTTACTTTTAAATTGTCTCCTTTAGCATCTTCAATTGAAAAATCCTGTAGCACAATATTTTTTCCATTACTGACAAGCAAACCCTGCGCACCTTCTGCTTGATTTTTAAAAGAAAGAATTGTTTTGTCCATACCCTTGCCTCGAATTACTACGTTCGATTTTCCTTCCATAGCGAGGCCTTTTGTAAACATGAAATTGCCTTCCGGCAGATCAAGTGTATCGCCATTGTTGATAGTGATCAGCTGAGTTTGTAAACGTTGCTCAATACTTTGCCAGATACGCGTATCTGTTTTTTGAGTGCTGCACGAGATGAGAAATAGAAATGTACTTAAGAGTGATACGTATTTCATAGGGTCGATATAATACTTT
>CAWBCB010000018.1:0-10784 GCA_963787095.1 uncultured Cytophagales bacterium
AACGTATTGCTTATTTAGGTAGCTACCAATCCGGGGTGGCGAGTGCTGCAAAGGGCATCCTTGAGTGATGGCAATGCGGAGCTTCGTTCGAGACGTTCCACATTCGCTCTGGAGCGTATGCAGACTCAAACCTCGGCATTGCTGCAAGCGTCCGATGACGGCATCTTGAGTGAACACCTTGGTGCCACACCTCGCTGCTCCCCGGTTGCCGCCCAGACTTCATCAAGGTATCGTGCCGATGTCCGATAACCCATCAAAGCATTGGGGCGCTCAAGGGGGGCTGGCCATGACCACAGACACACCAACAGAAGCGGCGCAGCCAGACGGCGACGACGCTGTTCGATGCGCCGCGTGGGTGGTGCCCGGCAGGCACGGATCGCCCATGGATGCATTGGCCAGGATTCGATTCATCTGCGCGAACACGCCTGATTTGTTCACGGCGGTGTGGATTGTGCTGGCGACCCACCAGGGCGTTGATCGCGAAAAACTGGCCGCGGCCTTGAGGCAGATGCGAGCGGAGTTGGCAGCGTTTTCTCTGGAAGAGATCCAAGGGTTGTTGACCAGCATCCTGCATGGTGGTCAGCCCGGGTTCGATGCTGTCATGCGGGCCCGCCAGCGGGGCAAGAAATCGGCTGCGCCCACTGGCAGCAAGCTGCCTTGGAGTTCGTGACGGGCGTTGCGCCTCACAGGCTGCCGCCTGGCCGGGATGTTGGATACTGGCTGTTCCCACACGCCTCCCACCTCGAGACCGCCCGGCATGCCCCGACCGATTTTTCTCCCCGAGCGCTTTGAAACATGTAGGATACCAAATCCTGATAAGAATTAATTTCTCCGGGTGGATCCCCTGTATAATCTTGTGCGCTTGCCAGCACACGCATATTGCCATCAAGCAAGTGGGCAGCAACATCTTTCACTGTCCACAACTTAGCTACTGTGGGTTTGCTCCAATCTTTAGGTGAAAGCGATTTCAGCAACTCAATTAGCTTTTGCTCGAGTGGGGTAAACAAATGTAAAGTAGAAATAGGAACCTGCATCATCTTCCACCCGGTGGGCAATAGGTTCTTAAATAGTTAGAATACAAGGTTGAAAGATGCTCAAACGTACCTTCACCTTCCGAGATACTGTGGGTGCGGTTAGGATAAGGCATAAATTGAAATTGCTTTCCATGTTTTATCAATTCATTCACCAGCATCTCTGCATTGGCGTAGTGCACGTTGTCATCACCGGTGCCGTGGATGTATAACAAATTGCCTTGCAAGTTTTTTGCATACGTGAGAGGCGAACCTTTAATAAAGTCTTCCATGTTTTCTTGGGGCAAACCCATGTAGCGCTCCTGATATAGATTATCATAGGTCAACTGGTTTGCAACCGCAGCTACGGCAATTCCGGTTTTATAAATTTCAGGATGCTGAAAAAGCAAGTTAAGTGTAGCGGATCCACCACCACTCCAACCCCAAACAGCAATGCGACTTGCATCCACAAAAGGCCATTTTAAAATTTCTTTCGCAGCCATGGCCTGATCGCGAATGTTTACCAACCCAATTTTCTTATACACACTTTTGCGCCAGGCTCTGCCTTTGGGTGCCGGGGTACCTCGATTATCAATCGATACGTAGATGTATCCTTCTTCAGCCAAGTCTCCATTGAAAAGAAAGTTATGACTTATTCCATACGTATCATGCACGTTAGCACCCCATGGTTCTGTGTAAACATAAAACAGCACCGGATATTTTTTGGCGGGATTAAAGTTGGCGGGCTTCACCATCCAACCATCCATTTCTATGCCTTCTTCAGTTTTTATTTTAAAGAATTCAACAGTTTTTGTTTGTTCTGCACTTTTCAGTTTGGACTGAATGCTATTAGACTCGTTTATGGCTTTATGCGTAGGCAGCGAGATCAATTCAGTTACAGGTTTTGTAAAGCTGTTGTTAAAACTATGCGTTGCAAAAGCCCCTGTTGGTGAGATTGAGTACTCATGCGTGCCTGCCAATGTTGCAGGAGATACCCGTTCGGCTGTGCCTTTGCCATCGAGTTTGGTTTTGTATAAATATTTCTGTGTGGCGTTTTCAGGTGAGGCTAAGAAATAAAGCAGGTTATTCTTTTCATCGATCAATCGGATGTCCATCACATCAAAATCACCTTTGGTAATGAGCGTTTCTTTCGAGCCATCTTTTGAAATGCGATAGGCATGCCGCCAGCCATCTTTTTCACTCATCCATAAAAACTCTTTGCCACCATTCAGCCATTTGAAATAATGACGGAAGTCAAGGGCATACACATTTTCCCAGGGTGTATATAAATCGATCCAGGCTTCATCCTTTTCTGTGTAAACCAAAGTTGCCTTACCCGTATTCGGTTGGCAGGAGAAAATTTTACTTTCGTTTTGTTTGCGGTTTAGCTGTTGAACCAGAATTTCATTAGCGCTATTCCATTCTATCCGAGGGATATAGTTTTGTTTTGGATCGCCCGGTATTGCCAGCCAGGTTGTTTTATAGGTTGATAAATCGGCCACCCCAATTTTTGCAGGCGATGGAGTTTCTCCTGCAGTAGGGTATTCAACTGGAATAATTTTAGAATAAACAGAATCTGTATTATTGATCATATAGAAATCACGAATCTGATTAGCATCTATTTGCCAGTAAGCTATTTGTTTGCTATCAGGGCTCCATTGAAAACCATCGCGGCAAGCAAACTCTTCTTCATACGCCCAATCGAACGTGCCATTGATTAATTTTCTGTTTCCATCGGTTGTGATTGCTTTCACTAGACCAGTGGCTAAATTCTCCACATATACATTTTGCTCGCTTACATAAGCAACCTGAGTAGCATCAGGCGAAAGCTTGGCGAATAGAAGGGAGGACTTGGGTCGATCTTTTCCAATCTGCTTCAAGGTTTTGGCTGAACGATCTAATACCCAATAATCTCCACGCGTATCCAGGCGCCATACCTTTTGAGTATTCGTGAAAATCAAAACTTTAGTTTGATCAGTGGATAAAGAAAAATTTCGAACCGATAAGCTTCGGCTTTGACCGGCTGGTGTTAGCTCAGCCTTGGTTACAAATGGAGTTTTTGTATTATCAGGAAGCAGGTATTGGTTTATCTCTCCGTTTTCAATTTGATAGTAGGATGTGCCATTTGCCCAGCGCAGGTTCTGGCCGATAGCAAGAATGGGCACAATCAATACGATCAAAAGAGCAAATTTCTTGATGGTGTGGTTCATAGTGTGTGCGTTAATCAGAGATTGTAAATATCGATAAACTCGAGTGAAACGATTGTGACCCAATGACCTTATTTTTTGACTGAGATTGCGCAAAAGTGTGCTGGTATTAACCATAAAAAATGATAGTTGGTAACGATAGTTCATTGTATCAAGCCTATAAATTTGTATCTTTTGCCGCCTAATACAGAATAGATGGCCAAACTTAAAAACATTGTTAAGCAACTTTCAGATAGTGATTACAAATCGATCTACGATTCGTTGATTGAAAGTAATGCTGAAAAGTCTGCTCACCTGTTAAAGGCGTTGCGTGAACGCCAGCTTTCGGATAGTAAAATTATGGTGGAGCTGGAGGTAAATGCAAATGCCTATTACACCTTGCGATCGCGGTTAAACCAAAAAATAGAAGAGCATTTATTGGAGCAGATGGAAAGCCCACGCACCGATATTTTGCGCAAAGTAGCCAACCTGAACGAGGTACTTTTCACCAAAAAGCGCACGATAACTATTGCTACGCTTAAAAAGCTTGAAAAAGAACTTATCGACTATGATTTGGCTAATGAGCTTACCATAGTTTATAAGTCGCTAAAGAAAATTCATATCCATACACCAGAGCATTTTCAGTACTCGCAGTTATATAACCGCCATGTGGCCTATATGCTGGCGGTAGATAAAGCGGAGGACTTGCTGGTAGAATATTTCAGGAAGTATGGTAATTACTACTTGTCGAATGACGAAACTGAAAAGTTAGGACTCACCTTGCTGATGAAGGAAATGCAAAATGTGGCTCGCATTTATGAGTCGCACCGACTTTATGTTTACCAAAGCTGCATGTTGGTGTTTCATCGTTTGTTTGTTGAACCAGACGATAACTTGCAAACTGATAATGAATCGATTGAAGATATCTTTGCGCACGTTCAAAAAGTATTTGATACCTATAATCTTGACCCGCTATACTATCACCTCAACTTAATTTTTGAATACCTCAAGTTAGAGTATTACAACCACTATAAAGTGTACAGGCAGGTTGAGAAGTACTTTGAAGAGGTAAATGATGCGGCCTCTAACTTATTAGTCAATTATCCATTTTATACGTTTGCCGCACGTTTTTTAATAACCAAGTTAGAGCGTCACCTAAGATTAGGAACAGAAAAGGAAATCTATGCGGAAAATGATAGCTTGTTTGAAGATATAGAACCCGACATTCAAGATGTACCTAAGCATGCAATTTTTATTACCTATCGTGCTTTGGGTTGTTATTATGTAGGCAAGTATGAAGAAGCAGCAAAGTTGATTAACAACTTACTTAATGAAGTAAGTTTAAAGAAATATCCTTTTGTGCAAATGGAAGTAAAGGCCATTCTTGCACTCCAATATTGTATGCTGCGCGATTTCGAATTATTCAATCAATTGACAAGCAGCATTCAGCGTCAGATAAGATTGTTTGGGAAGGATGAATGTGAGAATGTGTTGGTGTTTTTGAAAATTCTTAAAATTGCCACCAGTGAAGCCAAGAAGGAGAAAGCGAAAAAAATCTCTTCAGTAATACCTAAGTTTAAAGCCATTGAAGTAAACTATTTCGCGCCAACGTGCTTCATCCGCATGGATGAACTGTTTATTGAAAACCTGACGGCAATTGAAGCCCCCGGAACTTAGATAGTAAGGCTACTGATGCTTTCCTGGGAAAGAGGCTTGTTCAAATACAGTTTTACGTTGTGATACTTTTTGGCTTTGTTAAAGTCCTGTGGATTAATGGATGATGTGAGCATCACAATCTTACATTTCTTCTTTACAATACTTCCAAATTTCTCGAACTCATCTAAGAATTGAAATCCATCCATCAGCGGCATATCAATGTCAAGAAAAATTAAGTCCGGCAACACCTGATCGGCTACTTCCAGCTTTTCGATGTTTCTTAGAAATTCGATGGCGCTTTTTGCCCCCGTGTGCGTATAAATATGCTTAGTGATAGCAGCCGCCTCAATCATTTTTTGATTGATCAGATTGTCAATCTCGTTGTCGTCAATCAGCATGACGGTGCGATACTTAAACTCTGCCATAATTAATGTGAATATCTAAAAGTAATCTTAACTCCTTTGATTTGCAAGCACCGTTATATTTCAAACTTAATTCCCTGTGCAAGTGGCAAGCTATCACCGTAGTTAATCGTGTTGGTTTGTCTTCGCATATACACCTTCCAGGCATCTGAACCTGATTCACGACCACCACCCGTTTCTTTTTCTCCTCCAAAAGCACCACCAATTTCGGCACCTGAAGTTCCAATGTTAACATTTGCAATTCCACAGTCGCTCCCTGCATGTGATAAAAATTGTTCCATTTCCTGCATCCGGGTTGTCATAATCGCTGAAGACAATCCTTGTTTTACTCCGTTTTGAAGTGCAATAGCTTCTTCAAGCGTTTTGTATTTAATGAGGTAAAGAATTGGTGCAAATGTTTCCTGCTGTACGATTTCAAAACTGTTTTTCACTTCAGCAATAGCGGGTTTTACATAACAACCTGATTCGTATCCTTTTCCATTCAGTACACCTCCGTTTACCGCAAAAGAACCACCTTCTTCTTTCACTTTTTTCAACGCATTACGGTAGGACTTAACAGCAAGTGTATCGATTAGCGGTCCAACATGGTTTTGTTCGTCAAGCGGATTGCCAATATTTAATTGCCCATAAGCTTTTTTCAATTGCGCTTTAACTTCATCATACAATGATTCATGGATGATCAACCTGCGCGTAGTGGTGCAACGCTGTCCTGCTGTGCCCACCGCACCAAACAACGCTCCACGAATCGACATTTCAAGATTCGCATTTTCTGAAATGATGATGGCATTGTTACCACCTAATTCAAGTAGCGCGCGACCCAATCGTTCGGCAACGGTTTTACCAACTGCTTTGCCCATGCGCACACTTCCAGTAGCAGATACCAAAGGAATGTTTTCATGTGCAGACATTTGTTGACCAATTTTATAATCACCATTCACAATACACGAAACGCCTTCGGGTACATTATTTTTTTTGAATACTTCATTAATTATATTCTGACAAGCAATGCTGCAGAGTGGAGTTTTTTCGGATGGCTTCCAAATGCAGGTATCACCACATACCCACGCTAGCGCTGCGTTCCACGACCAAACTGCCACGGGAAAATTAAAAGCAGAAATAACTCCTACAACGCCCAGCGGATGATACTGATCATACATTCTGTGCTTTGGTCGTTCGGAGTGCATAGTAAACCCCTGAAGTTGTCTTGAAAGACCCACAGCAAAATCACAGATGTCAATCATTTCTTGCACTTCGCCTAACCCTTCCTGATAGGATTTCCCCATTTCGTAGGAAACGAGTTTACCCAACGGCTCTTTATATTTTCGTAATGCTAAACCAACTTGACGAACTACTTCACCTCGTTTAGGAGCGGGAACTAATCTCCATTCTAGAAATGCTTGCTGCGATTGCTTTACAACCTTTTCAAAGGTTGCTTCATCAGTAGCCTGAACTTTTCCAATCAACTTGCCATCAACCGGTGAAAAGGAAGAAAGCGTTGCTCCTTTTGTGCGAAGCCACTTTTGACCAGTGGATGTTCCTGAATTAGATTTTTTTAGTCCCAGTTTTGAAAGGGCTTCTGCAATGCCAAAGTTTTTCATGAGTAGTTAATTCTGGTAGACTACAAAAATACCGAAATTACCAGTTCATCCCAATGGTTAGCTTCTCCCCATTCGTCATTACCCCTTCAATGAGTACACCACCTTTTTTCATTTCCATGGCACGATTGAGATCACTCACATTATCGATGGAGACTTTATCGATATGAGTAATAATAAAGTTTTCCTGAATGCCTGACTTTTTCCATTTCCCAAACGATAATTTTTTTATCAGAACGCCACCGTCCAACTTAAGCTCATTTAATTTCGAGTATGGAACTTCATCGAGGGTAGCGCCTTCCAGTTCATAGCTTACTGCTTTCTTTTGTATTTCGGCCGATCCTTCAAGGTTTTTCAGAATAGCAGCAACTTCTTTGTCTTCATGATCCCTAATAAATTTTACCTGCACAGATTGGCCAGGTCTTTTTCGGGCTACCCATTCCTGTAATTCGGAAACTCCACTTACCGGATGATTATCAATCGCTGTAATTACATCCCCGCTTTCCATACCCGATGCTTCGGCAGCACTTCCTTTATTTACAAATCGTACAAGCACACCCTGCACAACATCAAGATTTAGATTTTCGGCCAAGACTGCATTTACATCAACAATTTGCACTCCTAATAAGCCCCGCTGCACCTGGCCAAACTCAAGTAGATCATCCATCACTTTTTTAACCAGACTTACCGGAATGGCAAAGGAATAGCCATTGTAATTTCCAGTTGCAGTTGCAATGGCAGAATTAATACCAATCAACTCACCTTTCATATTCACTAATGCACCACCACTGTTACCAGGATTAACCGCAGCATCGGTTTGAATGAAGGATTCTACACCAAGACTATTTCGCTCAGAAAGGATTCTGATGTTTCGGGCTTTCGCACTTACGATGCCTGCCGTTACGGTTGAGTTAAGATCGAAGGGATTGCCGATTGCCAACACCCACTCTCCGGTAATGATCTGATCACTGTTTCCATACTTAACAAAGGGAAGATTTTTTGCTTTGATTTTTAATAGCGCCAGATCGGTGCTGGGATCCTGCCCCACCAACTTGGCGAAGAAGCGTTGATTGTTGTTAAGCAGAACCTCTATGGAGTTTGCATCTTCAATTACATGATGGTTGGTAACAATGTAACCGTCATCGGAAAGTATAACTCCTGAACCGGATGAACGTGCATGTGGATTTAAATAACTATCAAACGCATTGAGACTAAATTTGCCACCCCCATATACAGTGCTGATGTGAACAACAGCTGGAGTCACTAATTGAGCAGCGACTTCAAAATTTATTACGGGATTTCTGTTCGATGAATCGGAAGAGTAATTAGCGAGTCTTAATTTTTGTCTTTGTTCAATTGAATTGTAATTCGCGCCCGCATCATAAAAACGAAGGGTGAAAATTGAACCTATAACAGCTCCTATAAAAGCAGCACATACAACCAGCAGAATTAATAACGAACGCTTCATAACCATCTCTTTGAGGTAAGTTACGGCTTATCCTGTAAACGAAAAAAACAGTTGACAAAATTACAATTGACAATGTGTGGTTTTTTGTCAATTGAACTTTGCCAACTGTCGATTTGCTTAGTTCTGCTAGCTAACGCATCTGTTAATTTACCTTAATGGTTTGTTTCAACACTTTCTTTTCATCTTTTGGAATGCTTAATTCCAAAATGCCATTGTTATACTTTGCATTGATTTTAGATGCATCAGTGTTTTCTGGCAATGTGAATGAGCGGCTGAAAGAGCCATAGTTGGTTTCGATGGAATGATAATTTTTCTCTTTCTTCTCATTGGTGAACTTACGCTCTCCGCTTACGGTAAGATAGTTATCATTCAATTCGATTTTAAAGTCGTCTTTGTTAAGGCCCGGGGCAGCTACATGAACTTCATAGGCTTCGGGGGTTTCAACAATATCAACTTTAGGAACAAATTGGCTTCCGCCAGAGCGGGTTACAGACTCGTTAAAAAAACGGTCGATCAAAGAACTAAAGGGAGTTGACACGAAGTCATTTGGGTTATACCTGATGATACTCATACTGTTATTTTTTTAAGGTTAAACATGTTTGTTTTAAATTCCATTACGCTTCAGGAAAAAGTGTGCCGATGGAATTTTACCCTAAAAACAAAGACAGTATGTCTTGATTTGATAAATTATCTCCTAATATAATGACATAAAGTCTTGAAAAGACAAAGGTGTCAAGACCACTTTGAGTGGTCAGACGCCTAAGAAGTCAGATTCTAATAGAATTTAAATTCTAGCCTGATATGTATACAATTGATGGTAGCGGCCTTTCTTTTCGATCAACTCTTCGTGTTTTCCACGCTCTTCTATTTCACCATTTTCAATCACCAGAATCTGGTTCGCCTGGCGGATCGTGCTCAGGCGGTGAGCAATTACAAATGTCGTTCGGCCCTGCATCAAACTCCTCAAACTTTCCTGAATGTAGCTTTCACTTTCTGTATCCAAGTTTGAAGTAGCTTCATCTAAAATAAGAATGCGCGGGTTCGCTAAAATGGC
This sequence comes from uncultured Cytophagales bacterium, assembly GCA_963787095.1. GTDB lineage: Bacteria > Bacteroidota > Bacteroidia > Cytophagales > Cyclobacteriaceae > ELB16-189. Next base: position 9,392 of record CAWBCB010000018.1, read on the forward strand.
GCGGGCAATCGCTATGCGTTGGCGTTGTCCACCCGATAATTTCACACCCCGTTCACCAATCACGGTATCCAATCCTTTTTCAAACCGATCGGTAAATTCATTCACAAAAGCACCTTTTACGGCTTGCATTAATTCTTCTGCTGTGGCGTGTGGACGTGGGAATAAAATATTTTCACGAATGGTACCTTCAAAAAGAAAATCATCTTGCAACACTACCCCCAACTGACTGCGATAACTATTGAGCGATACTTTCGTGAGATCAATTCCATCCACGGTAATGGTTCCACTATCAGGATTTAAAAAAGTAGCCGCTAATCCCGCAATGGTTGTTTTACCAGATCCGGATGTACCGACCAATGCCGTTACGGATCCCACTTCAGAAACAAAGTTTATATTTTTTAGTACAGGCTTACCCTCTTCATACGCGAATGAAACATCTTTAAAAACAATCTCACCCTTAATGTCATCTACCTTTACCGTGCGATGCGTGCCATCATCTTCAATGGCCATGTTCATGATTTCTTCCGTGCGATCCAATCCAGCGAAAGCTTCTGTTAATTGAGAACCGATGTTACTCATCTGCACAATCGGAAACGTAACAAACCCAAGGAACAGTACAAACGAAATAAGATCGCCCATGGTCATGGAATCTTGAATCACGTAATAACCACCAAGCCCCATGATACCAACGGTAGCAAGGCCTATCAGGAAAGTTGCCGAGCTGGTAAGTAAGCTGGTAGAAGTCAAACTCTTCTTCACATTCAGATAAAGTTTTTCAACCCCTAGCTCAAAGGTTTTGATTTCTTGCTCTTCAGCATTGAACCCTTTGATGACGCGCACGCCATTGAGTGTTTCTGTTAAGCGACCGGTAACTTCTGCATTCAATTCTCCGCGCTCGCGAAATACCGGACGAATGAAACTAAATGCTTTAAAGGAAATGAAACCAAAGATGGCCATGGGCACAAGCACGAGTAATGTCATCATGGGGCTAATCTTGATCAACATGAAAAGACAGATTACCGCACTCAGGGTTCCACCTACTAATTGAAGCAGACCAGTACCCACCAGGTTACGCACACCTTCCACATCTGTCATGATGCGTGATACCAGAGCGCCTGATTTTGTATTATCAAAAAAGCGCGTGGGCAAGCGAAGGATTTGTTTCTGCACCCGAACACGTAAAATCGAAATTAAATGCTGTGCTTCTACGCTCAAAATTTTAGTAAGCATATAGGATGTAACTGCTTGTATCACGATAGATAAAGTAATGGCACCTAGAATCATTTTTAACATGTAAAGGTCTTTGTTACCCATTACATCATCAATAATGTATTTGGTAGCCCAGGGAATGACCAACGAAGCCACCCGGCTGATGACAATTAATATCAGACCG
>CAWBCB010000019.1:0-51665 GCA_963787095.1 uncultured Cytophagales bacterium
ATCAATCGATCAGACAAACATCGGGTTGATGAAATCGATGATCGCAGTAGTTTGTTAGAAAGGATCTGCAAGCGGAAGGTTCACGGCCCGGTCACCTTGAGGCGGGCGAAACGTTTGCCACTGTATGCGGGACCACCCGGGAAAGGTATAGGTCACGCTGGCGGGGCTATCGGCGACATTGCCGGGTGAGGTTTCAACCGTCCACGGGCCGCTGAGTGTGGTGGAGGTTTCCACGACAAAGTCGGCGGTCGTAGGCACCGATGTAGCAGCGCCTTTGTTCCAGGTGATACTGAGAATGCCGAGGGTGTTAGCTACGCCGGGCACGGCGGTAAATCCGGTTGTTGGGCCATTGGGTCCGCCGAGGAAATATTCGGTGCCGTTGTCTACGCCGTCGTTGTCGTGGTCGTCGTTGAGATTGGGACCCGCGCCATTGATGGTGGCCCAGGATGCGTAGCCGAGTTTGACGAGCTTGAGGCTGTTGCTTTCGACTTTGAGTTCGTATCCGGCGGGGGCTGGAGCAGCGAGCGTGGGCGTGCCGGTGATCGAACTGGCGGTGAGCAATGTGTAGCTCGCCAAAGTGGGAGAGCCGCTAACAAGCACCTGCTGACCGGTGAAATTGATGGTAGCCCCTGCCGCAGCGACGGAAGATGCGATGTCCAGCCCCAGTTTGCCACCACCGAAAGTGATCGCGCTGGTCGCCTGTGTGGCACCGGTAATGACCAGCGTGCCGCCGTTGATGGAGGTTGCGCCGGAGTAGGTGTTAGAGTTGTTGAGGGTGAGCATTCCAGTGCCGATCTTGGTCAGGGCGACCGTGCCGGTGACGAGTGGCGGAGGCGTGGGGCTGGTGGAGCTGGTGTTGGTCACCGAGAGGCCGTTGTCCTTGATGCTGCCGCTGAAACTCGAGGTCGTATCGCCCGAACCCAGGGTGAGGGTCGCGGCGGTGGTGCTGCCGTTCTGCACCGAGAAGGTGCCGCTGCCGGAAATCGAGGGCAGGGTCTGCGATTGCCCGTTCAGATAGAGGTCGGCGTTGTTCAGCGTGAGGGCGTTGGTCGTCGGCAGGGCGTTGGTACCACCGAGGTAGAGCTGCGATTGTCCCGTGAATCCGAATTGTGCAAACGAGAGTCCGGTGACAGATGTGGCCCCCGAGTAATTGTTGCTGGAACCTGAAACCAAGTAGCGTCCGGGAACATTGTAGACTGGATTGATGCTGAAATCCACGCCACCTGCTCCTGTGATCTGGCCGGAAAGCTCCAACGTCCTGTTCGGGAAGCGCTCGGTGATGTTGGATGTCGCGTTTAGAGTGATGGTGCCTGTGAACTTGACTAAAGTGCCAGCAGGGTTATTCGCGCCGAGCGCTCCGTTCGTAGAGGATCCATTGAGTGTAATGTTGTTGGCAATGGTCAGATTGTTGGTATCGACAGACAAGACAGCCCCCGCAGCCACCGACACGCTGCCAGCACCAAGTGCCGATGCGTTATTGACCGAGATTGTGCCGGCGCTGATCGTCGTGCCGCCGGCGTAACTGTTGGCGCTGTTGAGACGGAGTGTGCCGCTGCCTTGTTTGATGAGCGTGCGGTTGCCGCCATCCTGACTGATGATCCCGCTGATCGTCAGGTTGTGCTGGACAGAGGATGACTGCTGATTCGTCGTGATGGTCCGGTCGCCATTGAGAATCATGTTGAGACTGATCGTGTCCGTGATCGTCGAGCCCGCGGTGTTCGCGGTGGTGTTGATATTGCCACCGAGGGTGATTCCGGCTCCTGAGAGGGTGAAGGCATTGGTTTTGCCGGTTGATCCGTCGTTGGTGAAATCGATTCCGCCGATCGTGGAATCAGCCGCGAGATTGTTGACCGCGCCATTCCGCGTATTGCCCACGAACGTGATGGCGTTGGTGAAAGTTGGCAGGATATCGCTGTCCCAGTTGGCGGCCGTGTTCCAGTTATTGTCGCCGGGGCCGCTACTGCCGCCGTCCCAGATTTGGCCGGCGGATGCGGAAGAAACCGCGAGCAGTGAACTGCCGACAAGGGCGATGAAGGAGCGGAGTGTGAATGGTGGTTTCATGGGGATAGCAGATAGCAGATAGAAGATATTGGATAGTGGATCGGAGAGTGGAAATTTTGGGATGCCGTCCTTCCAGACGACGTCCCCGCATTTATTACGGAAGAAACCCAATACTTCCGGAAAAGACTCAGGATCTGCGACGCCGCAACAAGAGGACCAAGCCAATGCCGCCGAGAAGTGCGGCGCGAGGTTCGGGCACGGCCATGAGGACAACGTCATTGCCACCGGTGAAGGTGCCCACACCGGGAGAGGTTTGGTTTCCGACGTAACTGATTTGGAAGAGCTGACCGCCCAGCGTGTAGGTATTGCCGTTGATTGAGGCGTTGCTGAAGGTGCCGGTGACCCCATCACTGAGATCATTGGCAAGGATGAAGAACAGTGTGCCGTTCACGGGAGTGTAGCCCATGCTGACCGACAGCAGACCGGAGAGGGAAACGGTGCCTGTGGTATTCACCTGATCGTAGCCTGAGGCAACGGTGGAACCATTGATTTCAATCCCAAGGGTTCCCGCGTTCGAGTAGTTGCCCGTGTTTTGAATTCCCGGGCTATTGCCAGGGTTGTGGAAAGCACCGGAATTGACAGTCAGAGCGCCCACGGTGCCGCTGCCGCCAAGGGTGGCGCCGGTCTGAACGGTGGTCAGCACGCTGGTGGAGATGCTGCCGTTGACGATGAGTGTGCCGTTGGAAACGGTGGTGTTGCCGGAATAGGCGTTGGTGTTGGTCAGCGTCAGCGTGCCGGAGCCGATCTTGCTCAGGGCGACGGTGCCGACGATGGAGGCAGGAGGCGTGGGGCTCGTGGAGGTAGTGTTGGTCACCGACAGGCCGTTGTCCTTGATGGTGCCGCTGAAGGTCGAGGTCGTGTCGCCCGCGCCCAGGGTGAGCGTCGCGGCTGCCGGTGATGGTGCCCACGCCCATGCCCATGTAGCACAGCCCCACCGCGTGTTCGCTCAGGCCCAGCGTGCGCGTGGCAAACAGGATCTGCACCGTCACCGCTGCGTAGTGGCACATCTGCCAGACGGCCATCAGCACGCCCAGCGTGAGCAGCAGCCGTGTCCCGGTGACAAAACGCAGGCCCACCGCCAGATCGCGCCAGAAGTGGCCGGGCGGGCGCGGCTCGCGGCGTTCGGCGATGGGGATGCCGCGCAGGATGAGCGCCGGAGCCCAGCAGCAGCACCGCGTTCTCCATCTCAGCAGCGCCAGCGGCGCGCCGAAGATGCGGATCAGCGCGCCAGCGAGGCCCGGGCCCACGACCTCCGCACCCGAGGTGGCCAGCGCGTCTGGCATGGGCTTCGACCAGCCGGTCGCGGGCCACCACCTGCGTCAGCACGACCTGCGCCGCGGTGCCGGCCACGGTGTGCACGGCCCCCAGCAGGAAGCCCACCACGTACAGCCAGCCCATGGTCAACCAGCCCAGCCACCACGCCAGCGGCACGCTGGCAGCGGCCACGGCGATGGCGCTTTCACCGGCCACGTAAACCGGCAGCTTGCGCACGCGGTCCAGCCACACGCCGCTGGGCAGCGAAAACAACAGGAAGGGCAGCAACTCGATGGCCGTCAGCAGCCCCATCTGCGTGGGCGTGGCCTGCAGCAGCACCGCCGCGGTGAGCGGCAGCGCCAGCATCATCACCTGGTTGCCGAAGGAGCTGGTGACGATGGACAGCCACAGGCGCCGGTAGGTGGCGTCCCGCAGCAAATCGCCTTCCGGCAGCTTCGGTATCAGCGGCATATTCATCTCCTCACCGCAGCCCTCAGCAGCAGACCGCAGCGTGCGGACCGGCCTGGTTCATGAGCGGTAGTCGGCGTTGCTGCTCTACAACACTCTCATCGCTCAGGTTGCGAACATGTTTTAACATCAACAAGGAAACCATTAACCGAATCGGCTTTGCTGGACGGCCTTCTTCTGAATACAGTTTGGAAAAGGCTTGTTCAAAAATATCCCACTGGATTTGATTGGCTAAAATGTAGAGAGGATGCCGATGACTCAACTGCTCTTCAAAGGTGTTGTAAAAACTAAGTTGAGAAGGAGAAGCTTTTGTAGAGAGCATAAAAATCTGCAAGGTTTTCGATATAAAGCTCCACTTTCTTGCAGATTTTTTCAACCTAAATCAACCAATGTTCTCATTAATCTTAACCCTTTCAGCTTTTTAAGGACTGACTAAATAGTCAGTGCAAAACTTAAAATTTCATTTCTCAAGTCTCTTTAATCCAGCATCAATTTCAGCCTTAGATAACCACTTACCACGAATCATAACCCCAGCCACTTTTTTAGAGTTAGTAATATCAACCAGTGGATTTCCATCCATTAAAAGTAAATCAGCAATAGCACCCGGCTTAATTGTTCCTACATCGGTAAGATTAAGATACTTTGCTATGTTAACAGTTCCTGTACGAAGTGCTTGATAAGGTGTTAGCCCGGAGTCTACTAAATATTTTAATTCATTATGCGTTGAAAAACCCGGAACGTTAAAAATTTGTGGTGCATCACATCCCAACAACAAACCAATTCCATTTTTCTGACATTCATAAATCAATTTACGTCTGAGTGTGATGAAATTTTCAATCTTAGCTGCATCGTATTGTTCGTTGGCCATTAAATTTTTCTTGGCATCAATCCATTGAGTGATGGTTTGAGTATTCATGTATTTACTATCAGGGTCGCGTTTAAAAACCTCGCCAGTGAAATCAGCATTAAACCAACGATCGGCCAAGGATTGCGTAGGCACTACCCAAATATTTTTCTCTTTTAGTGCACTCATCAATTTGGGAATTTGACTTTCTTCCACCTGATCGGCCACAAACATTCCAAACAAACCAGTTTGTTGTTCCACCATAGCTTCAATTCCGGGAACCATGCCTTCAATAAATCCATCAAGGTGATCAATAGAAGAATAGCCGGCATCAATGGCACGCCACACGCCTACTCCAAACGATACATGGCCAACAAAAGGAATTCCTACTTCTTTAGCTGTGGATGAAATTGCACCAAAGGTTTCCTTGGTTAGGCCGGGATGAAGTTTAAGAAAATCGTAACCGGCAGCTTTTTGCTCACGCACCATTTCAGCACCTCGTGCTGCAGTTTTTACACTAAGTCCATTAAACGAAGGACCTGTTGTATAAAATCTAGGCCCAAAAATTTCACCACTATTAATCTTACTGCGCAAATCTAAATGACTTGAATGGCCGAGCATACCCCGGATAGTCGTAATACCATTCGCTGCAAAAAGAAATAACGCTTCTTTGTGCGATTCAACGTTATCGTTAGGCGGAACATGAGCGTGCATTTCGGCTAAGCCAGGCATCAGGTATTTTCCTTTTGCATTGATCACTAATGCGTCCTTACCATACTTTATACTTTTGCCAATAGCGGATACTCTTCCTCCTTTCACCAACACCATCTGGTTTTCGAGCACTCGCTCACTATCCATCGGAATTACATTAACCGAAGTGAAAACAATTTCTCGTTGGGATGAATCAATAAGATTCTGGCCATACAAACTAATCCCCGAAAGGGTGAAAAAAAGAGTGAGGAGTTTTGAGTACATAGTCTTTAGTAGTTAGTAATGAATCGATAGTCCATAGTGTGATGCTAGATATGCGATACTAGATTCTGGCAATAGACACGTATCCAGTGTCACGTTCTCACATATTTCCAATTTCTGATTTTCCCTTCGGCCATCCATTCAAGAGCTGTTTCCATTCGCTTATCGCGAGTAGCCTCTGTCTTAGCTTCGGTAATCCATTCAATGTACTCTTTCTTGTTAGAGTAACTGAACGCTTCAAATGTTTTCAAAGCAGCTTTGTTTGTTTTTAAGGACTTGATAAAATACGGAGGGACAATTAATTCTTTTTTATCCGGTTTCTTCTTCGCTACTTTAGCGCCCGTCTCATTTAGTTTTGCTGCTTCTTTTACATAAGCAATAATAACTTTGTCGGAAGGTAAATCTTTCAAGGATTTAATTTTACCGAGGTGCCCCATTGCTGATTCGCTCTCTGCATTTTTAATCAGTGTTTTATCTTTCATCAACGATGCCTTCCAAAAGCCAAAGGTGCAATGCTGTTTAAAGGCGGCCATGTTGCACATAATTCCCTTATGTTCAAAAACAGGAAACCCCCACTTCACGGTTTCCTCCACTTCAGAACAGGCTACATGAACAAGTTCCCGCAAGTGAGTTAGAATTGGAATTGCAAAATCAGCCGACTTAAGAATATAAGCATCAATCCGTTTGTCTCTTTTACCCATAGCAAATAAGTTTTCAAGAGATTGAAATTACTTATTTTTTAAGCGAGAGTAGAAATGAGTTTATTCAAACTGCTTGGGAAAATTTCACACTCAATTATTCATATCTCAGGGATTGAACCGGATCGGCTAAGGCTGCTTTAACTGTTTGCAAACTCACAATAGCAAGGGTAATAACAAGAGCTATGGTCATAGTACCAACAAAAAGCAGCGGGTTAATAGTCATGCGAAAAGCAAAGGTCTTAAGCCATTCACTAGCCAGATACCAGGTGAGTGGAAATGCTATCGCGTTCGCGATGAGTACAAGCAATACAAATTCCTTGCTTAGCAAACGAGTTATACTAAACACATCAGCGCCTAAAATTTTTCGAACTCCAATCTCTTTGGTGCGCGCTACCACCATAAAGGAAACCAATCCTAGCAAGCCAATCATGGCAATCACCATAGTAATACTGGCAAATACCGCAAATACGTTAGCGAGTCTTGATTCGGCCTGATATTGATTTTCAAAATCCTGATCTAAAAAGTAATAATCAAAATCATACCCCGGAAAAGTCTTTGTCCATAAATCGCTTAGCGAAGAAATCAATTGCTGGGTATCGGCTGCTTTGTATTTAATTGCATATAAATAGCTATATCGAGGAGCATAGTCCATGGTCATGGGACCAATCTTTTGTTGTAATCCCAGCTGATGATAATCTTTCACTACACCAATCACTTCTCCTTCCGGTGAACCTGATGGCGATGTAATTCTCTTTCCAATGGCCTCTTCGGGTGAAACCCACCCAAAATCGGATACCGCTTGTTCATTTAATATTAATCCTTCATTCAAATCATTTTCGCGTTGCAGATCAAATCCACGACCTGCAATTAATTGCAACCCCAATACATCTAAATAGTTTTCATCCACGGCCATGTACTCTACGCTTATTGCATCGTCTCCAGTTTTTCCTTCTGGATAAGCCACTTGCCCTACCCAACCCGGACGACCTGGAATCGCATTCGTATAGGTAACTTCATTTATCATAGCAAGACCTTTCAACTGTGATTTAAAAGTCTCAGAAGCATAGTCGCTTGACGAACGAACCCGGGCGGCATTGAGAATAAAGATTTCGTCTTTATCAAACCCTAAGTTTTGTTTTTGCATGTACTCAAGTTGATCGAGCACAATCCAGGTACCGGTTACCAAACCAACTGAAATTACAAATTGAAAGACAACCAATGTTCGTCTCAATTGAACGCCACGATAACTAGTTTGCATTTTACCTTTCAATACTTCCACCGGCTTTAAGGCCGACATCACTAAGGCCGGATAATAACCTGCCAACAAGGAAATAATCACTACTAAAACAATTACACCTCCTAAGATTGATACATTACCAAGCAATGCTAGTTGATAGTTCTTTCCTATTACCTGATTGAAAAATGGCAAACTGATGGCCACAATTAAAAAAGCGAGGAACAATGATAACACGGTTAGTACAAATGACTCACCTAAAAATTGAGTAATCAATCCTTTGCGGGATGAACCTACAACTTTTCTAAGCCCAACCTCGCGAGCACGATATACTGATCGTGCCGTAGATAAATTAATAAAGTTTATGCAGGCTAGTAAGATCACAAATAAAGCAATGCCCGAAACAAGATAAATTCTATCCATACTACCAAGTGGCCCCATGCTGTTGCCACTTTTGGTTTTCAAATAGATTTCTTCGAAGGGCTCAAACTGAACATACGCACTCACACCCCAATTCTTCAACATCTCTCCGGCTCGTGTCATGTAAATGTCTTTCGCTTTGCTTGCAAACAGATTAAAGTCGGTTCCTTCTTTTATCAGGAGGTAATTGTGCATATTGATATTCCCCCAACCATCTTCAAAACTGAATCCTCTTTCTATAGCCTGGTACGTTGAAAATGAAATAATCATGTCGGCTTGTATGTGAGAGTTGGCAGGAATATTTGCCATCACTCCGGTAACAAGCATATTCAAAGTATCGGCCATTACAAGCGTTTTATTCAACGCATTTCCTTCCGGGAAATATTTTTTCTCCATGTCTTCAGAAATGACAACACTAAACGGGGCCGTCAATGCCTTGTCCTTATTTCCGTCCCGCAAGGGAAACGAAAACATCGAAAAGAATTCAGGTGTTGCAAAATGTATTTTCTGACGAATCCGTTTGTCTTCCTGATTAATTAGCAAAAAGGATCCACTCCGCGTATATAAAACATGCTCCACCTCTGGAAAATCTTTTTCGAGCACTTTACCCACTGGCCAACCATTGGTCTCATTCGCACTACCACTATCTGAAGCTCCTTTTGCAAAGACTGTGTTTACTCGATACAACCGATCTCCCTTCGTATGAAATTTATCAAACGATAACTCATCCAGCACATAAATCATAATGAGTATGCCGGCTGTTAAGCCAAGAGCGAGACCAATCAAATTAATACTCGCATAACCTTTAAATTTCAGTAAGCTACGGAAGGCAATTTTCAAGTAGTTGTATAGCATATGATGGGATTAAGATTTTATATATATGATTAACAGATAGACTGGTAATGAACGCAAATACTTAATCAAAGGATGCAAAGAGTGCCCCAATGGCTGCAATCCATATCAAAAATATTAAGGTCTTGGTTATTAAAAAGTGCCGTTCTGCGCAGGTTTTCTTACTTTTACCCTTCGAATTTAATCAGAATTATGGGACGCGTCTTCGAAAAAAGAAAACACAAAATGTTTGCCCGCTTTGACCGCATGGCGAAAGGCTTCACTCGTATTGGAAAAGATATTGCCATCGCGGTAAAGCAAGGTGGCCCCAACCCCGATAATAACCCCAGGCTGCGCATGGCAATTCAAAATGCCAAAGGAATAAACATGCCCAAGGATCGTGTTGAAAATGCAATTAAAAGAGCCTCTAGTAAAGAAGAAAAAGATTTTGAAGAGGTTATTTATGAAGGCTATGCGCCTCATGGTGTACCGGTAATTGTTGAATGTGCTACCGATAACCCAACCCGCACCGTAGCCAATGTGAGATTAGCCTTTTCAAAAAACGGAGGCAGTATGGGCAACTCAGGATCGGTGATGTTCTTATTTGAGCGCAGAGGGGTATTTAAATTTGATCCTGCTCATTTAAATCTTGATGAGTTGGAATTGGATTTGATTGATGCCGGTGCCGAAGAAATTCAACCAGACGAAGAAGAGATCATTGTTTATACCAAGTTTACTGAGTTTGGCCACATGGCAAAGTTTCTTGAAACCAAAGGACTGGAACCAAAAAGCTCTGAACTTCAATACATTCCAAGTGCTACCAAAGAACTTACTGAAGCCGAGCAGGATGAGGTAATGGAATGTGTAAGCGCACTGGAAGAAGATGATGACGTACAAACTGTGTATCATAACTTAGCCTGATGCAAAAACTATTGACCACATGCTTGTTAATAATTTTCTTTATCAAGTGCAGTGGTCAGCAATTAGATTCCATTCGATTTTCCTCTGTTCATTTTTATGCAGGTGGTCAGGTTGCTATACCCGGCCGCGAATTTCGTGACGTCATAAATAACTCAACCGGTAATTTAGGCTATGGACTTTTCACAGGGCTTGCCCTTAACCCGTTAGGAAAAAACAAACCCAGTCCGGTTCTACTGGGGATTGACTTCGGTTATTTTACGTATGGTAATGAAAAGCAAGAAGGCTCGGGAAATATGCCCACCTTAAAAACCACACACAACGTATTTACCTGGAATGCCATAGCACGCCTTAAACCTATTCGGCATCAAGGAAGTATAACTCCCTTCGCTGATGGACTGTTGGGGTTGAAACTTTTTAGTTCTAAAACAAAAATTGATAAAGACCTCACCAATATTATTTTTAATGATAATCAAAACGAGGTAATCAGCAACGTGAAAGATACAGGCCTCAACTATGGGTTAGGCGTTGGCTTTTATACCAATCCTAAGGAAAACTCAAACCCCGGATTCCAACTTAGAATTCTTTACCTGTGGGGCGATGAAGTAAAGTACGTGAAGCGAAATTCTGTGATGGTTGATTCCAATGGAACTGTGACTTTTGAAACCGCGCGTGCTAATACTTCAATGGTTATCATTCAAGTTGGCTTTACTGCACTAGCTCTAAAAACATTAGTGAGCGGAAATTGATTTCTTTAGCTGACTTCCTTCACGGGTAAGATCATCATCCACCATGCGGTTGTTGTATTGTTGAATAAGCCCTTTCAAATGTGTCTCCATCTTGGTTACCGTATCGGGCAATTGGCTTACTAAATTATTTCGCAGCAACCGATCAGACTTAAAATCATATAGTCCCACTGATTTTTTTCCATCGAATTGTAAAAGATAGTTTCCTTTAAACGATTGATACATCTGATCAAGATAGTTGAATGCAAAAGGTTCTTCATCATCTTTAAAGACATCTCGACCAAAAGCTATGTAAGGTTTATCATAATGAAGATACCCCAAAATAGTAGGCATGATATCAATCTGCTGAATAATCTCGGGTTTAAACTCATGCCAATTCTTAGTAGGTTGATAGAAAAAAACCGGAACAGAAAAATATCCCCACGCAGTGTTATATTCCGGATAAGCAATTTCTGCGGAAGCATGATCGGCCGTAATGACAAATAAAGTATTCTTATACCAATCCATGTTGGAAACCGATTCAAAAAACTTTCGTAAAGAGTAATCTGTGTATTCAATGGTTTTATAAATATCACGATCACCTCCTTTAAATTTGTTTTCAAATTCCTTAGGTAGCTTGTAAGGATGATGAGATGATACTGTAAACAGCGTTGTATAAAATGGCTCCTTGAAAGTATTTATCTTCTGGGCAAAGAATTGTAAAAATTTCTCATCCCAAATTCCCCAGATGTCATCATAATCATCATCATTGTTATATTCATCTTTACCAAAGTAATCATCGAATCCCGCCAGGTTTGCGAAGGAATTAAATCCCATAGAACCATTGGGAGCCCCGTGGAAAAATGCAGAGTAATAGCCCTTCTCTTTCAATAAGCTAGCGGTACTGTTTACCTTGTTAGCTGAATAATGTGAAAGCACATAGGGAACTTCAATAGAGGGAATACTGCAAATAACTGAAGGCATGGCATCAATGGATTTGCGGCCATTCGCAAATGAATATTGGTAACCCCTACTTACACCAATGAGTGAATCCAGAAAGGGTGTGTAGCCTTTAAACCGGGTGGGTTCCATCCACTGGTTATAGGTGCTCACAAATTCTTTGGAGTAACTCTCGATTATAATCACCACCACATTCTCGTAATTGAATGGAAGGGTATCGTTCGGGACTTTCAAAGGATCGAACACACGTTTCAAGTCTTCATCGGATTGAAAGTAATCTACTTTTTCAATTACAGTTGCTTTAGCTGTTCGCATTAAAGCAAAGGGCGTATTTAGCACCAGGTTTATGTCTTTGGGTTCTTTGGCAAACTCAGCAGCATTACTTAACGTGATCGGTCGGGTACTATGCCGAAAGCCACCACGGGCACCCCCAATATATAGATAAACGATGAGTGCCATGGCTGCCAACCCCGAGATATAAAATACCCAATGATTTTTTATCTGAGGCCCCTCAAACTTTATTTTGCTGTAACCATATACCAACACTGCAACAAGTGCCGCCCAAAGCAAAACCAGATACCAATAGTCAAGCACAAACTGAAAAAATAAAGCCGGGCCGTTTTGTTCATTTTTAAATTGACTAAAAACACTCACGGTTGTTCTTCGCAATGTAAATCGGTAGTAAGCAAAGTCTGCGGTATTTATTGCCAATGCAATGGCATTCACTAGTATGAACACCCATTTTAAAATTTGCTTATACCAATTCGTAAACCGAAATGGAATTGGTAAGATTAGCAGCAGTATGAAAAGGGAATTTGAGTAGAGAATGGCCGAGAGGTCAAATTTTAATCCGCCCAATAAAATCCTAGCCAATCTGCCACCCGTCATGCCGGGAAAGAAGGAAGCATTATACAAGTAAAAGCAAACCCGGCTTAAGGAATAGATGCCCATCATCAGCAATAGACTTATGACCAAAGCCTTATAGATATTGTTCTTCCAATGTACCCGCTCAACTAGTTTACTTACAGAGTTCATTTCTTTGGAGTCTTCACGCTAAAAGCGCCCAAAAGTACGTTAAATGACCGGGAAAAGGCCATGCAAATTCCCTTAATTATCTTAGTTTTGTAGTTGCTCCAAAAACAGAAAACTGATCTTTGGATTATTTTAGGAACTTATTATCCAACCTAATACCCCAAATGAGGGCTGTTTTATTCGGCTTATTTTTGATTATATCAACTCAAGCTTCTGCTCAAAACATTGAGGCTTTCGGAGTATTTGGAGGATTCAATTTTCCATTAACGGTCGATCCCGGGTTGAGTAAAGATCCGCGCTTTGTTGGCCGATTTACTATTAGGGCTACGCCTGTTGGATTTTCATATGGATACGACCGCGTAGGTCATGGCATCTTACTAACTCCTAACTACACACAAGCCGGGCAAAAGTTTATTATCAAGAACACGACCGGTGGCGAAATTGGAACCCGCGATGTGCAAATGAATTATTTGAGTCTACCTGTGGCGCTTAAACTGCACATTAATGATATGTCCTTCTTTCGATTAAGTTTAGTGGCCGCTATCGCTCCAAGTTTTTTAATTAAAGGCCAAGAGACGTTTACTATTAAATCGCCAGACCTTGCTACCAAATTGCGTTTTCCTGCCGGGGTAAGCGTTCCAACGGGACCAGGATATGAAAAGGTATATGACGGTGTATTCGTTCCGCAGTTTGATAAGGATGTCTATGTTTCAAAAGATAAATTTAATCCATTTCAACTTTACGCTGCACTGGGGCTTCGTTCTGACTTTGATCTGAACGATGACTGGAGTATAAATTTTGATGGCCGAGCAAACTTCGGAATCTTCGATCCGCGCAAATCAACTTACATTGATGAGCTGAAAAATCCCACCGGGCCGAATGACTTTTATGGAAACCCCGGTGCTCCGGATCTTTATGGCCAACGAAGAGAGATTTTCTTATCGGTATCATTTGGTATCTCTCGCATTATTCAGGTAAAGCAATCTTACAAGCCAAAGCAATCTACCTCCCCCGCACTTAAGTCTTCACCCAAACCACGAACGTCTACCAATGCAGTACATGGGGGAATGTCGAAATCAAAAGGGAAGAAGAAAAAGAATTAGGTAAATCAATTCTGCGAATCTGATGTTCCCATCCATGAAGTTACATCAGAAAAATCTTAAACGTATACATACTATTCTCGGAATTATGGAGGTGCACAAAAGACGTTGCTATTACGTGTAGCATGTATATGATCTTCGCCAACATGAAATATTATTAATTTCAAGCTCGCTAAGGTGGGTAAGTTTTAAAAGGCATAAATCAGAAAAGTAATCCAATGAAAAATCCGCTACCAAGTGTAAACTTGTTAACGGATTCATTACTTCAACTGACCGGTATTTATTCTGGCAGGTTCCCGCCTCCACTCCATCCTGTAATCAAATGTAAAGCGATCTCAGGACTTGTCAACCTAATATTTACGCCTCGTCAATATCATCTAATTGGCAAAGCAATGGGTCGCATTGGGGCTGCACTAGCTCCTTTTAGCTTGAGCGAGGTTGCAACAAACGCAAACTCATATACTTTGTCAACGGCCAATTCCTCAAGAAGCATCTGCTCAATAAACATTACACCTTTTTCAGCAAGAAGGAAGGTGTGTACAGGTACCCAGTTATCGTTTCGCTCAGGCGGAAAAGCTTCAAAGCTTAAATTATCAGCCCCCAACAGCATTACATGCTGATCTTCAATGAGCCACTTGACAGCATCTAAATTGATTCCTGGGTATTGATCTAAAAACTTATGTGAATCATTGTAGTGTTTTGCTTGCCCCGTACGAATCAACACTACATCACCTCTTTGCAGGCTGACTTTTTGCTTTCGCAAAGCTTCTTTCAAATCCTGAGAGTTGATACGATAATTAGGCGGCAATCCATCAATATTTTTTGAGGCTGGAATGTCAATTAACACGCCCCTTGCAATAATGGGAGGAATCGTTTCAGCACCGGTTTTCTTCCACCCCTTATCACCCAAGTGTTCATTTGCTGAAAATCCGTTCCAGATTTTTCCATTCAGTCCGAAATGGTTCAGGGCATCAATATGAGTGCCCATGTGTGTGTACATTGAGATGGCATCACCTGTATAGCTCACTTTTTCATTCATTGTTTTTCCAAGTCCATTGGGATTGTCAACCACTGTGCCCTGTGGGGTATGCGTGAGCCAGAATTGGTAACCCGGATCGCCTAAAGCATGAAAGCTTGGCATTCCAACAAAATATTCAACACTCAGGTCATATGCTTTTCCGGATTTAATCTTTGAAAGAATTAATAGTTTAGATTGATCGGTCATCATATTTAATGTCCCGATCTCATCGTCTTTACCCCAAGGACTCTGACCTACTTCCTCTTTAATTTGCCCTTTTGAAAGGAGAATACCGAAGGTTAATGCAAGTGTGATTATAGTTGTTTTCATTTAAGTATTTATGTTATTTTTTTTAATCAATTTATATGATGACTTGAGCTGTTTCTGAGTTCAGCTATTCGCTCCTGAACAACTCTGCGATGATCAGGCGCGTCATTCCATTAAGCTTAAGGAATCGCTTCCATCCACACCCTTATTTTGGAACCGTGATAAATAATTGTGATTTTCATATTTTTACATACGGTTAACCCGCGTTTTGTTGATTCAAAGGTGTAGTGAAATCAAGCGTGGCGAAATGAACTGGGTTATTGTTTTTAGTTGAACTAGTTCAAGATGAAGGCGGATCTATTAATAGAAAGTCTGGAGAAACAAATAAGACTGTCTGAGTACGATAAGAAATTAATTGTGTCCCTTATTCGTGAGCGAAAAATACAAAAGGGTCAATTTTTGGTTCATCAAGGGGCCGTGAGCCGTTACACTAATTTTGTGAAGGAAGGAAGTATACGTACCTATTTCATTGATCTGAATGGTCAAGAACACATTGTTCAGTTTGCCATTGAAGGTTGGTGGATCAGTGATTTAAATAGCTTCATAATGCAAGTGCCAGCAACGTTTAATGTGCAAGCTATTGAGAACTGTGTTGTATTAGAAATATCATTTGAAAATCTGGAAATTCTCTATGAAAAGATTCCAAAGATGGAACGTTATTTCAGGCTACTCACACAAAGGGCTTTCGTTGCGTTTCAGCAGCGAGTAGTACAAAATATCAGTATGAGCGCTGAAGATCGTTACCTGGCATTTCAGCAGAAATATCCCAAGATCGAGTTACGAATCCCGCAAAGGCTGGTGGCATCTTATCTTGGTATTTCCGCTGAGTTTTTAAGCAAAATCAAAAAGCGTTTAAAAGAGAGTAAGGACAAACTGAAGTAATGGTGGCGTACAGGTAAGGATAGCGCTTAAGCACAACAGAATGCTTTTTAATAAATCAGGCATTCGAACCCTCAATTTCTCCGCTGAGTTTATACATGCCTCAAAATCATCTATGATGGATTCTGATAAGAAGCTTGTTGTAATTGATAGAATACTCCTTAAAAACCCTTGAATCAAAAAGTCTTTTAGGATTCACTTTAAATCCGATGAGATATACATCTGTAAGCATCCCGGTTCTGGTACGCCTCAAAGTAAACTTTTACGCGTAGCTCACTTCGAGGTCAGCCTCGTTTTCATTGCGAACCGTGTTCGCATTGGCAACATCCAGCATGCCAAAGCCCTTATGCGAAAAATGACCTAAGCCATTTTCGTAAACATATTGCTGCACAGGCTGGGGTGCATAAAGGGTGAACGGAAACGTGTATCCACGTACTTCATACTTTACATCATGATCGTAGAGTGGGTAAATGCGCGCGAATTTTTTATGTGAAGCCTGTATGCGACTAATGTATTCTTTGTCAGCCACGAGTTGAAATTTATAGAAGTCGGCCAATTGAGTAGCCGTGTATTTGCCACTTGCTTCCATGCGAGCGATGGTGCTGTCGTAGAGCAAATCAGAAAATTCATCTACATCGGGACTAATGAAACGTTTTCCGCTTTCATCATTGAACGAGGCAGGCACCAACACAATGGGCGACAAGCATAAGAACTTTACAGAATCATTGATTGATACCGGCTCTTCGTTTTCCACTGACTCCGGTATGAGTTGCAAGCTTCCAATCAACAATTCCTTTTGTTCAAACAGGACTTTAATAAAGTAGTCGAGAAAGTCTTTATCGGAAGCTGAAAATACCAGCGTTACTTTCGAGGAAAAAAAATGAAGTCCCTTACGGCTAATCTTGATCTGACCTTTCAATCCAGAAAAGTTGTATTGGGTATAGGGAAAAAACTTTTCGTTTTTGCCAAGCATCACCAAACCCTTTATGGTTTGAGCCAACAAAAATTGATGGTGAAAGGGCACATACGCTCCTCTATTTTTTAGAGCAAATACAATCCGTATTCTCACGGTAAAAGCCAGTTTAGGGGTAAAAAATGTTGTTTACAAACCCCGCCTTAAAAAATCTGCGGACAGCTAAGGTATTACAAATCAGTCAAATAAATCAAATCTATGTAGAGAAAGTTTAAGTGAAAGTGTAAGAAAACCTTACACGTTAAACCTAAAATGCATTACATCACCATCCTGAACTACGTATTCCTTGCCTTCTACAGCTAATTTCCCTGCTTCGCGACAACCCACTTCAGTCTTATACTTCTGATAATCAGGTATCTTAATTACCTCCGCGCGAATAAATCCTTTTTCAAAATCGGTATGGATAACTCCGGCTGCCTGAGGAGCGCGCCAGCCTTTCAAAATCGTCCAGGCACGAACCTCTTTTTCGCCTGCCGTGAAATAAGTGATCAAATTCAAGAGATCATACGCAGCCCGAATCAACCGGCTTAGTCCAGATTCCTTTAACCCATATTCTTCCAGAAACACCGTTCTATCCTCCACACTTTCAAGTTCAGCAATCTGGGCTTCGATGGCCGCACAAACCACCACCACTTCAGCTCCCTCCTGCTTCACTAATTCCTTCAATGCCTCCACATGTTTATTTCCGGTATGGATGGCTGACTCATCCACATTCGCTACATAAATAACCGGCTTATCGGTGAGTAACTGTAAATCTTCAATTGCCTTTTTGTCCTCAGCTTCAACTACCAGACTGCGGGCATTTTTTCCTGATTGAAGAGTTTCTTTATAAGCCACTAATGTGGCTAGTTCCTTCTTGGCTTTTGCATCCCCACTTTTAGCGGTGCGCTCTACTTTCGAAATCTTCTTTTCGATGGAATCCAGATCACGCAACTGAAGTTCGATATCAATTACTTCCTTATCACCCACCGGGTCAACTTTACCCGATACGTGAATGATGTTTTCGTTTTCGAAACAACGGATCACATGGGCAATGGCATCCACTTCGCGAATGTTGGCCAAAAACTGATTTCCTAATCCTTCGCCTTTGCTTGCACCTTTTACCAGTCCGGCAATATCTACAAACTCAAAAGAGGTTGGCAATACTCTCTGTGGATTCACTAATCCTTCCAAAATAGTAAGTCGCTCATCAGGAACAGAGATAACTCCTACGTTTGGCTCGATCGTACAAAAAGGAAAATTAGCGGCCTCGGCCTTGTTATTGGAAATTGCATTGAAAAGCGTTGACTTTCCAACATTAGGCAAGCCTACAATACCACACTTTAAACCCATGATTACTTACTTTATTAAATCAGGCCGCAAATATAAGATATCAAGGGAAATGAGGGGAGTTTGGAAGGGCTCGTAAAAAAGAAAAGCCCCGCGAAACACGGGGCAGTTCCCAATTTAGGTTTAGGTAAAGCCTTAATCCCACTTCAGTTCAGAATTCACTTCCGTAGATTTTACTTCATTCTCTTCCTTCTCACGCATGTGATCAAAAGAATCAAAATCAACGTCTGGCAGTAACTCTGTTTTTACATGGTTAACGGTGTTGTTCAATGCCTCCATGAACTTGTTAAAATCCTCCTTATACAGAAAAATTTTATGCTTTTCATAGGTAAATCCCTCATCATCCTTGTTATAGCGTTTTTTGCTTTCGGTAATGGTAAGGTAAAAATCGTTCGAACGCGTTGACTTTACGTCAAAGAAGTAGGTCCTCTTTCCCGCCTTCACTTTCTCAGAGAAAATCTCTTCTCGGCCGTTTGTCTTGTTATCTTCCACAGATTGTAAGTTTTTGGTTAGGTTTTGGGTAAAAATGGGTAAATCGAAGGTAATATTTAATATTTCTAATGCAAAAAGTCTGACCCATTTTGATCGGATTTATACCGTAATTTAGGGGAAAGCGTTAATTATTGAACTGTGAGCATACGAATTGAAGACATTAAGCTTTCGGGTAGCATTGAATTACTAGCCAAACAACTGGTGGAAGGCTTTATCACCGGCCTCCACAAATCGCCCTACCACGGTTTTTCTGTTGAGTTTGCAGAGCATCGACTCTATAATGAAGGACAGAGTACCCGCCACATCGATTGGAAAGTATTTGCCCGTACAGATCGGTTATATACCAAGCAATATGAAGAGGAAACTAATTTACGGTGTGTGATTGCGATTGATTGCTCCTCGTCCATGTATTATCCGCAGGAAACGCATCAAAAATTAAAATTCAGTATCTATTCCGCTTCTGCCCTCGCCCATTTGCTAAGCAAGCAACGCGATGCCGTGGGTCTCTGTTTGTTCTCCGATAAGATTGAAGAATTTACACCCATACGATCCACACCAACACACCTAGATAAACTCTTTACGCTCCTGGACAGGAGATTGAATACTAAACCAGAAGCAAACAAATCCACGCAAGTGGCCAAAGTACTTCACGAAATTGCTGAGAAAACACATAAGCGTTCTTTGGTGATTCTTTTCAGCGATATGTTTGAAGGCGGTGAAAATGAAGAAGAGATTTTCAAAGCCTTGCAGCATTTAAAACACAACAAACATGAAGTAATTCTATTTCATGTAACGGATCACAATACGGAACTCAACTTTAAATTTGATGAGCGTCCGTATGAATTTGTGGATCTTGAGAGTGGATCAAAGCTGACGCTTAACCCGCACGAAATAAAAGATCAATTTGAAAAGCAATTACAGAAGTATCACCAGGTATTGAAAATGAAGTGCAATCAACTTAAAATTGATTTCATCTCGGCTAACATTCAGAACGGATACTTTGAGGTGCTACAAGCGTATATGATCAAACGCTCGAAGATGAAATGACCTTTTATGACTAGGCTTGTAATTCCTCGTTATGGAGCCACGATTTTTTAGCCATCAATTCTTCTTTGGCTTCCACCATGTCCGGATCGGGTACACAGCAATCTACAGGGCACACGGCTGCACATTGTGGTTCTTCATGAAACCCTGTGCACTCAGTACACTTACCTGAAACAATATAGTAAAATTCATCGGAGACAGGAGCTTGTGAAGATTTGGCATCTATTTTAGACCCGTCTTCCATTTCAATTTCCGTAAGAGCTGTACCTCCGGCCCAGTTCCACTCGCGGCCGCCTTCATAAATAGCAGTATTAGGACATTCTGGTTCGCAAGCTCCACAGTTTATGCACTCATCCGTTATCTTTATTGCCATGATCCGCTAAATTTCAAGTTTCTACCTGTACTTTTGCCACAAAAATACGTCACTAAATTCAACTGTCAAAACAGTAAAGACGTGCTAAAAGTTTTGAAACCCGATGAAATTAGAAGAAAGGATTGAGGCCTTTGCAGCGTTAGGTAATAAAATCGATCAGTTAATCGAATCGGAAAAAGAAATCATTGTTGATCGTGCAGGGCAGCTCAATGGATGGTTTACACCCGAGTCTGTTCTTTTATCCCTAACAGGCATCAGGCAATTTCTTCGTAAAGAAGTTTTAACCTCCTGGACTGCCAACTACAATCTCACTAACCAAAAAGAAAAAATCGTTGGTGTGGCTATGGCTGGAAATATTCCCCTAGTTGGGTTTCATGATCTTCTTTGCATTCTCATTGCAGGTCATCAGATAGCCGCCAAAAAAAGTTCGCAAGATTCATACCTCATTACTTTGTTGTGCGATTGGTTAATTGAATTAAATCCAGGATTTAAGTCGAAAATAAAATTTGAAGAAAGACTCAATCATGTGGATGCTGTGATTGCAACAGGCAGCGATAATTCGTCCCGTTATTTTGAATACTATTTTCGTAAGGTTCCGCACATCATTCGCAAGAACAGATCGTCCTGCGCAGTGCTGATGGGCGAAGAAGATGCAACAGTGTTAACAGAACTTGGTAAGGATGTATTCACCTACTTTGGTTTGGGTTGCAGAAACGTTTCAAAGATTTATGTTCCTGAGAATTACGACTTTCCAAACTTGCTGGACAACTGGGAGATATATCAACCGATCTCTCATCACCATAAATATGCCAATAACTATGATTATCAAAAATCGATTATGCTGGTAAACAGTACTCCGTTTTATGACAATGGATTTGTGATGCTTACGGAAAGCGAAAACTTAGTCTCTCCTATTTCGGTGATTTTTTACGAAACGTATGCAGATCTACCTGATCTCAATAAAAAACTTGTAACCCACTCAGATAAAATTCAATGCATAGTTTCTGCCAATGGGTGGTACGAAGGAAGTATTCCGTTTGGAAAAGCGCAATTGCCTGAAGTTACCGATTATGCCGATCAGGTTGATACGATGAGTTTCCTAGCTTCAATCTAAGGCTTATTTACCTCTCATGATTTCAATCCATCCTGTAGAGGCTTCACCATTAACTACCAATCGGTAATAGTAAACTCCATCAACTACATCGCCTCCATTCCAATCATTCTGATAGTCGGTTGCTGAATAAACTTCTTTTCCCCATCGGTTTGTTATTGATAAACTCGCGCTGGTCGGCAAGTTTCGTATAACCAATAAGTCGTTGGAGCCATCTCCGTTAGGAGTGAAAATATTCGGAATAAACAATCCGCATCCAAAATTAGGTTCAGCAATTACAAAATTCCTAAACACCGAGTTAACAAGTCCAATACATCCATTTGTCATTGATTGATCCTGTGAAAGTTGAATTTCATACTCTCCAAGATCTAAATTGCTAACTCTAAAGCCAATTGGACTTCCTTGCCAAATATCTTTTGTAATTATCCCTTGTTGAACCACACTTCCATTGTTATATACAGAATAAGTAAAATCTGTATCTAAAATACCTTTAAAATTTGTCAGAGCAATCGATCCCTTTCCCGCTAGGCAACTATATTCATCAGAGCTTACCTTAAAGTCAACAAGGTCAGGCACGCCCGTTGGATTGATGGTGAAGAAGCCTGTTTTTATGCAGGAAGGATTTGTAGCATCCCCATAAGTAACAATGTATGTGTAAGCACCTACTGGTAATCCAAGGAATTGAAAATTATTAAATTGTGTGGCCGGCTTAGGGCCGGCAATCTCAATCTTAACGCCAATAATATTTACTGCCGGAGTCGCTGGGTTAATATCAAACGTCACCGTACCATCGGGCACAGCCGCACCACATGTTGCCAACGTAGTATTGGGTGTAATTATAACGGTAGCACAATTATTTGGCGGTATACAGGATGGATCGCCATTAGCCAACACATTAACTGAAACAACAGTCGCCAATTGAACTGAGCAAGGACCAATAGTGGCAAAGACATTAAATGATGTATTGGCGACAAGAGCGCCTGTTGATAAATCAATTGTTGACCCTGTTCCGACAACTGCACTTCCAATGGGCGTGTTTCCAGTATTATTGCGTAACTGATAACTCACGCCAATTTCTGAATTACCAACCTGGATCGATGTTGAATTACTAAAACAAATAGTAGTACTTAATGCGGAAACTGTTAGTCCTGGCAATGGAGATGGATTAACTGTTACCGTTGCCGTGGTGGTCAGTTCAGCTGCGCACGTAACGTTTGATGCAAACACATTGAACGTGGTGGTGGTTGCTAAATTTCCAGTTGGCAAATCAATTGTTCCTCCTGTGCCTACAACCGGAGTAAGGATATTGCTATCATCTAAATCATTTCTTAATTGATAATTAACCCCTGCTTCTGAATTGGCAACCTGTATAACGGTTGAATTGCCCGCGCAGAATGTTGCTGTCTGAGCAGTTACAGCTAAACTTAAGTCTATGGAGCCTGCAACTGCTACAGTAACTGTAGTGGTCATTTCCACTGGCGCACAAACACCCCCGGTGGCCAACACGTTAAATGTGGTAGGCACACTTAATGCACCTGTCGGTAAAAATATAGAAGCTCCAGTACCTGCAATAGCAGAACCTATCAAACTATCATCAACATCATTTCTCAATTGATAACTCACTCCTATTTCAGAATTTGATATATCAATAGTCGTACCGCCTCCAATGCATAACGTTCCTGCAGGACCTGTAACAGGAAGTGACGGATCTGGATTAATATCTACGTTAACAGTAGCTTGATTAATTAATTCAATTGAACAGGTTCCATTAGAAGCGAGGACATTGAACGTTATGGTTGCTATAAGACTTCCTGTGGATAAACTTATTGTACCTCCGGTTCCTGCCACTGAAGCACCAATTAAACTATCATCAGCATCATTGCGTAATTGATAGTTAACCCCCACTTCCGAATTTGATATTTGAATATCCGTTGATGTTCCTTCACACACCGCGGTAGCAACCGGTGTTACACCTAGCGTATTGTCAATTGCACCAATAACAGTTACCGTAGGCGTTGCTGTTAATTGAACAGGGGGACAACTGCCACGCGTAGCCAACACATTAAATGTTGTAGTTACAGCAAGAGCACCAGTAGGTAATGAAATAGAAGCACCGGTACCAACAATTGCAGAACCTATGGGCGTATTGCCCGAATCTCTTAATTGATAGCTTACTCCTGTTTCTGAGCCTGCAACATCAATTGAACTTGAACCTCCTGAACAAACAGGACTCACAGATGTTGTTACCGCCAACCCAGCCGTAGGTGGATTATCTACTGTAATGGTAACAGCCGAGCCTGTGATAGTACCTGGACAATTTGCGTCTGCTACACTAATTAACGTATAGGTAGTTGTAGTAGTTGGTGCTACGGATATGGAAGTTGAACTAAGTACTGAGTTCCCTGGAAAGGTTGTTACTCCATCAGAATATTGGAAAGTCCATGGACCAGTACCTGTAAAATCAAACGTTAAATTAGCACTTTGTCCATTACAAATTGCAGTACTTCCGCTCACCGATGCTGTTGGCAATGCATTGACCGTGAGCGTAACTGTTGTAGGTGCACTAGCACACCCCGTAGCTGTTTCTGTTACAAAAACAGTTGTTGTATTAGCCGTTGCACTGCTAAATCCTAATTGTAAGTTGGTTGGACTGGATCCGGTTGCAAGCACAGTTGTTAATCCGGCATCTCCATACCAAGTGTATGTGTTTCCACCTACCGGTGTCGTTATGGTAGGTGGTGTAATTGGTGAGCCCATACAATAAGCGGCAGGTGCAAATGTTACAGCAGGCGCGGACGGAATCGCATTAACGGTTAATGTTACTGTTGTTGCAGGCCCTGTGCAATTACTGCTATTTGTTTCTGAAACGAATACAGTTTTTGTATTTGCCGTTGCGCTGCTAAATCCTAATACACCATTGGCAGGATTAGCGCCCGTGGTTAATACAGTAGTTAGTCCAGCATCACTATACCAAGTATAAGTACTTCCTGCTACAGGAGTGGAGATTGTTGGAGCATTAATTGATTCACCGATACAATAGGTGGCAGGGTTAAAGACTACCGCAGGGGCAACAGGAACCGCATTTACGGTAAGGGTAACCGGGGTAGCCGGTCCTTCGCAAATACTTGGATTAGTTTCTGTTACAAACACCGTTTTTGTATTAATGGAAGCACTACTAAAACCAAGTTGTGCATTCGTTGGAGAAGTACCTGTTGTCAGTATTGTTGACAAACTAACATCGCTATACCACGTGTATGTGCTTCCACCTACTGGAGTTGTAACTGATGGAGGTGTAATGGCTGTTCCTACACAATATGTATCCGGGTTGAAGGTGATGCTTGGAGCTAGCGGAACTGCATTTACAGTTAATGTTATTGTAATGGCTGGACCCATACAATTGTTGGCATTTGTTTCAGTAACAAAAACCGAAGTGGTATTTACAGTTGCACTGCTAAATCCTAATTGTACGTTAGTTGGATTAACCCCGGTTGTCAAAATAGCTGTAAGTCCAATATCACTATACCATGAATAGGTGCTACCAGCAACAGGGGTGGTAATAGTTGGTGGTGTAATCACTGAGCCAACACAATAGGTAGAAGGTGAAAAAGTTACAACGGGGGCAACAGGTACTGGACTAACCGTTAGCGTAATAGCTGTAGCCGGACTTTGGCAGTTGCTTCCATTCGTTTCGGTAACAAATACATTGGTAGTATTGGCTGTAGCACTGCTAAAACCCAATTGGGCATTCGTAGGTGTAGTTCCGATTGTTAAAACTGTTGATAAACTAACATCACTGTACCAGGTGTAAGTACTTCCCCCAATAGGAGCGGCTATTACAGGTGCTGTTATTGTCGCTCCAACACAATATGAACTTGGATTAAAAGTAACCACGGGTGCAACTGGAATGGGGTTTACAGTTAGCGTTACAGGCGTTGAAGGCCCTACGCAGTTACTACTATTTGTTTCTGTTACAAACACAGTAGTTGTATTTACCACTGCGCTACTATACCCAAGTTGGGCATTAGTTGGACTAGCCCCTGTGGTTAAGATAGTTGTTAACCCCGCATCACTATACCAGGTATAAGTGCTACCAACAACAGGCGCTCCAATAACAGGTGGTGTTATGGTAGCACCAACACAATATGTGTTTGGACTAAATGTAACCGCTGGCGCCACGGGAACTGCACTAACTGTTAATGTAACTGTAGTTGCTGGCCCTTCACAATTACTGGCATTCGTTTCAGTAACAAACACCGTCTTTGTTGTTGCACTTGCACTGCTAAAACCAAGTTGAGCATTGGTCGGTGAAGTTCCTGTTGTTAACACAGTCGATAAACTCACATCACTATACCAAGTATAAACATTGCCTCCAACCGGAGTAGTTATGGTGGGTGGCACAATTACATTACCAACACAATATGCACTTGGGGTAAAGGTAACGGCCGGTGCAGGAGAGACTGGGTTAACGGTAACCGTAACGGTTGTTGCTGGTCCTTCACAATTACTACTATTTGTTTCTGTTACAAATACAGAAGTAGTGTTGGCAGCGGCACTGCTAAAACCCAATTGGGCATTGGTTGGCGCAGTACCTGTTGTTAGCATTGTTGTTAGCATTGCATCACCATACCAAGTATAAGTACTTCCCCCTACAGGAGTTGTAACAAATGGCGACACTATGGCTACGCCCACGCAATATGTATTTGGGGTAAAAGTGATGCCAGGTGCAACCGGTACAGGGTTAACATTAATGGTGGCCGAACCGCTACTTGCAACAGGAACACAACCATTAGCATCCGTTACAGATGTTAAGGTGTAAGTTGTATTGATTAAGGGTGATACAGAGATATTGGCTCCACTTGTATAGTTATTAACAACCCCAATCCCAGCAATGGTAAGTGTATAAGGCGCTAAGCCACCTGTTACATCAACCTTTATCGTTGAGATATCCCCTGCACAAATTGGAGTTGGACCGGTTAGGCTTAGGACTGAATTTGCTGGTGGCGGAGGCTCAGTAATTGAAATCGGCCCAATAGTTTGGCTACAATTAGTTCCATTATCGCTAACCACCACTGAATAGTCCCCTGCGGCTAAGCCAGAAATATTTTTTGATGATGACGTAAATCCGTTATTAGCAGTCCACGAAAACACATAACTTCCTGTTCCACCGGATACATCTAAAGAAATTTGTCCTGTTGGAATTCCGCAACTTGAACTATTAATAGGAAATCCTGCTGAGACACCCGCGGTAATATCAGTTGTTCCATTGATTACGAAATTACCATTAAAGTCAGAAGGGTTACCATCCTGAACAACCACAAAATATGGACCTGGCTTTAGATTAGAGACCAGAAATGGAACACCTAATGTAATAGGTTGACTAACTACGTTAACCGGGCCCAAGATAAATAAAGTCATAGGAGGTATCCCAGAGGTAGCTGTAACTATGATGGATCCATTGTCTAACACTCCATCACTACCGGGAGCACCACCAGCATCTAACAAATCGCGGCAAGCATCCTTTTTATTGGTGAGCGTTACAATTGGCGCTTGCGCCCAAGCATAAGTCGAAAAAAAGGTAAGTCCCAAAAAGACCCAAAAAAATAAGTGTTTAGATTTCACCCGGGGTATCAATTAATCTTAAATTTTACGTGCTTGGTACAGCCGTTCTTATCCTGAATGTAGAGGTTATACTCTCCTTTTCCTAAGTCGCTGATCTCGTTATCTTTTACCTCAAGTCGATTGTTTTCACTGTCACCAGAAAAGACAAAACTGGTGTAGGAAATATTCGACTTTTCAAAATTCATAACAATTTTGCCGTTTTGCTTACCCTCAGTTGTTTGGGTGATGTCCAATTTAACTTCAATTTCATCGCATGTAGAAATAGCCTGTTCAGGTTGGGTACCTTTAAAGGAGAGAACTTCCTTTTGCGAAGCTCCTACCATCGGTATGGAACCAACCAAAAACGTAACTACTAAAGCGGTGGATTTTAGATGGTTAGCGTAGATCATATAAAGTCACGAATTAAGGCAAGATAAAGCATTATTACGGGTCTTGCAAAAAATATAGTAAGCCATGAATTGATGCAATTATGTAACTAAACTTCTATACAAGTAGATTAAAAAATTCCATTACCGCATTCAGGTAATGTTTTGCTCTAAAAATTAAATTCCTAATACTTTCTCTTCAATATCTCACTCAAAATAAATGCTCTCTTAAAACTTTCTGGGATTTCGTAATTCTTTCACATACCTACTTACCGGCTTCTCTTCAATCTCATAATGGTTAAAACCCTTAAGTTTCTCAAACTTCATATTAGTATCTTCGAGCTTTAAGGTATCTTCTAAAGAAGGTCTTTTGAAGGCCTCACTTTTCGCCTTTTCGTAGGTTTCATAGATCTCATCCTCAGACCTATAGTCACGCTTATTGGTTGTTTGAATCTCGTCTTCCAAATCGTCATCGTAATCCACATAAGCGGGTTGAGGTCTTGAAACGACTGGCTTCGATGCTACGGGTTTGGGAGTTTTTGCTGTCTGGATTTCGCGAAGTAAATCTTCAAATGAAATTGGTTTTGTTTCATTCGGCTCCGAATAAGGTTCATTATGATTCCGTTGGTCGGGCTTTCCCAACTCAGATTTTTTCTTGTTCGCCCTCGCAATAAGGGTTATAACTATAACGATGAGCCAAATCCAAAATTGAATATCCATAGACTTAATCAAAGGTATCGAAATAATTCGAAAAACAGTGTTTTTGATATTTATTTGAATTGGATAAAATGTGGATGAATTGGGTACACCCTATTTTCCAAATGCCAATCCTAGGGTTATCTTTGCCCTCTTATTTTTTCAACCACTAATTCTAAAGGGTTCATGCAGTTATCGAAGTTGGAGATCAAAGGATTTAAAAGTTTTGCCGACAAAATAGTTATCAATTTTGACGAAGGGATTACGGGTATTGTTGGCCCAAATGGCTGCGGCAAATCTAACGTGGTGGATTCTATTCGCTGGGTTTTAGGTGAGCAGAAAACAAGCGCGTTGCGATCGGAGAAGATGGAAAACATCATCTTTAATGGAACCAGTCAACGAGCGCCACAGCAAATGGCAGAAGTTTCGCTTACAATTAATAACACAAAGAATATTCTTCCAACCGAATACTCTCAAATCACTATTACACGCAGATTATATCGCTCGGGAGAAAGTGAGTACCTGCTAAATGGCGTTACGTGTCGATTGAAAGACATTACCAATTTGTTTTTAGATACGGGTGTTGCTTCAAATAGCTACGCCATTATCGAGTTGGGTATGGTGGATGATATTTTGAACGATCGTGACAATTCAAGAAGAATGTTGTTCGAAGAGGCTGCCGGTATTTCCAAGTTTAAGAAGCGCAAAAAAGAAACCCTGCGGAAGCTGGAAGATACGGATACTGACCTTGAGCGCGTGGAGGATCTTCTTTTCGAAATTGAAAAGAACATGAAGAGCCTGGAAAAACAGGCGAAGCAAACAGAGCAGTATTATAAAATTAAGGAAGACTATAAAGAGAAGAGCATTCAACTTGCTAAAGTTGTAGTGAACAAGCAGAAGGAAACTTTTGCTACCGTTCAAAAACAAGTTGAAAACGAAAGCGATCGTAAAACACAATTGGCAGCGAGCGTTGCTGAAAAGGAAGCCTTGATTGAAAAGTCTAAGGCGGATCTGTTATTGAAGGAAAAGACTCTTTCATCGCGTCAAAAATCAATTAATGATTTCGTTGCTCAGATCAGGCAATACGAAAGTGAGAAGCAAATTAAGAATGAGCGGTTGCGTTTTTTGAATGATCGTGTAACGAATCTTAAAGAACAAATTGAGCAGGATAAGAAGAGTAACGAACGCGCTCGTTTCAGCATACAAAGTTTAGAAACAGAACGTGATTCAGCCAGTCAGGCATTGAAAGAAATTACGGATCAGGTTAGTTCGCTCAAAGCAGATTACGAAACACAAAAAGCTACTACCTACACGCTGCAAGGTGAATCGGATGCGTTGCGTCAGGTGTATCGCGCCAAGCAAGAAGAATCTTTTCAATTGAATAAATCATTGGAGATTCGTGAGATTCAGATTTCATCTTTTAAGCAAGAACTTGAGCGCACTACTTCCGACACCAGTCAACAAAGCGCTAGTATTGCTGAGTTCGAGAAGAAGACCGTGATCCTTAAAGAGGAGATTGCTGAAAAGAATTTATACCTCGAGAAATTAAGAAAAGAAGAAGAAGATATACGTCAACGCATTTCATCCTTGGAAAAAACCATTGAAATGATTCGCGAAGAGATGACAGAAGCAGGCCGTAAATTAGATGCTCGTCAGAATGAATATCAACTCACTAAATCACTTGTAGAGAATCTTGAAGGGTTCCCTGAAGCCATCAAGTTCTTGAAGAAGAATGTGAGCTGGACTAAAAATGCTCCTCTCCTTTCGGACATTCTTTCAACGAGTGAAGAATATCGCGTGGCCATTGAAAACTATCTTGAGCCTTATCTCAATTATTATATTGTTGAACATGAAGCCGAAGCCTACGAGGCCATCAATATTTTAAGTGATGCCAGCAAAGGAAAAGCGAACTTCTTTATTCTTGATTCATTTGAAAAGTTCTCTTCTTCTCCTATTCAAATGTATCCGAATGCATTTCCGGCAACGCAAATCATTGAGTTCGATCCTAAGTATAATAAACTTATGTCCTTCATTCTGGACAAAGTGTATGTGTACGAAGGTGATATAAAAACCATACCGGCCGATGAAAACACCTTCATCACCAAAAGCGGTAAGGTTACAAAACGCAGATTCAGTTTATCAGGCGGATCCGTTGGTTTGTTTGAAGGCAAGAAGATCGGTCGTGCCAAGAACATGGAGAAGCTTGATAAAGAAATTAAAGAGCTTACCAGAAAAGTAGAGGACGTTCGTCATTCTTTAGTGGATCGACAGCGTGAATTGGAGCGTTTGCGCAACAATACGCTCAAGCAACAAATTGATGAAGCGCAGAACGCCATCAAATTAGTTAATGATGAATATATTTCAGTAAGCACCAAGCAAGAGCAGTTTTCAACTATGCTTAGCAGTGCTGACTTACGTAAGGAAGATATCATTGAAAAAATAGAAACACTTAATCAAGAACTCAACGATCTTAGACCAAAGGCACAACAAGCTCAGATCCTTGTAGGAGAGTATGATGAAAAATTAAAAGTGATTACCTCTGAATTGAATATTCAATCTGAGTTGCTAAGTGAAAAATCATCCGTCTACAACGAGCAGAATATTTTCTTCCATCAGCAAGAAAACCGAGTTAAGAGTGTAGAGCAGGAAATGCGCTTCAAGCAGGAATCGATGGAGCAAAGCAGTGCGCGTATTGAGACCAATACGGAAGAGCAACGCAAAAATGAAGAGGAAGTTCGCACCATTATTGAAACCACTCAAAGTAATGATGAGGAATTGATTGGCATGTATGCCCAGAAGGAAGACATGGAGAAGGGCTTGGGCGAAGCTGAGAAAGAATATTACTCAGGCCGTGGTGAGATTGATCAGTTTGAAAAAGATTTACGCGATATTCAGCATCAGCGCCAAAACATTGACACGTTGTTGATGGAATTACAAAGTCAGTTGAATGATAGTAAGATGCAGTTGAACTCTGTGAAAGAGCGACTCTCCGTTGAATTCAATATTGATCTTGATGCAGTAATTGGCCAGGCAACACCAGAAGAGGCAGAGCAATTAAGAATGTTTGACGAAGATAAACTTCGTACGGATGTGACTAAAATTCGTGAGAAGCTTGACAACATGGGACCTATCAACCCGATGGCCATGGAAGCTTATACCGAAATTAAAGAGCGTAATGATTTCATTATTGCCCAGAAGGAAGACTTGTTAAAAGCAAAAGAAACACTCTTCAATACAATCAGTGAGATTGAAGCGGTTGCCAGCGAAACCTTCATGGTTGCATTCACCCAAATCAAAGAACATTTCATTTCTGTGTTCCGCTCCTTGTTTAGCGAAGGCGATGATTGCGACCTTAAATTAGCAGATCCTACTAAACCTTTAGAATCTGAAATTGATATCATAGCAAAACCAAAAGGCAAGCGTCCATTGACTATCAATCAACTATCAGGTGGTGAGAAGACACTTACCGCCACTGCGTTGCTTTTCTCGATGTACTTACTGAAGCCAGCACCGTTCTGTATTTTTGATGAGGTGGATGCTCCGTCTGGATGATGCCAATATTGATAAGTTCAATAACATCATTCGCACGTTCAGTAAAGATTCGCAGTTTGTAATTGTTACTCACAACAAACGCACCATGACTACTACCGATGTGATCTATGGTATTACCATGGTGGAGAAAGGAATCTCGCGCGTTGTGCCTGTAGATTTGAGAGAACTAGCTTAATAGCTACTTACCTAATAAACAAAAAGGGTTATCAATATGATGACCCTTTTTTTGTCCTCTAATTCTCAATTAGTTACCTATTAGCTTAGAGTTTGATAGACTTTTTTGCTTTGTTGCTCTCATACGCAGCCTCTATAAGTTTAATTACATCCCTCGATTCTTCTGGTTTCACAGCAGCTGGTTTTCCTTCCCGAATTACTTCGTAAAGGTTTTGGTAGAAGATTCGGTAATCTCCCGGCAAAGTTTCAATACTGGCTTCAACATGAAGTCCATTAATGCTTGTATTTATTTTACCCCATTCCTCGCGTGCATGAATTCCCCAACCCGTGCTACCCGGAATTTTTTTATCCTTCAGCGCTTGCTCTTGAGGATCGACACCATTGCTACCTAAAAACGTACCTTCCGTTCCATTCACAATGTATCGTGGCCCTTGCTCGCGCACTAAGTAACTTGACTTAACAATTACATTCAGTCCTTCATAGTGAAGTCGCAGATCATAAAAATCATCTACCTTTCCCACCGGGACGTTGAATACCAACACGCGCATCAATTTCTTTGGGCATCCCAAATAAAACCAAAATCTGATCAAGCATGTGCGAACCAAGATTGTATAAAATTCCAGTCCCCTGCCCTGCTTCTTCTTTCCAGGTATTCGCTTCAATGTAATTTCGAAAGCGATCATAATGCGCCTCAAACTCTACTACTTTACCTAACCATTTATTAGCTAATACTTTTTGAACAGTAAGGAAGTCACCATCCCAGCGTCTGTTTTGAAAAACAGAGAGCGTCTTGCCTTGTTTTTTTGCCAGTGCAATTAACTCATCAGCTTCTTTGGTTGTTACTGTAAACGGTTTCTCAACCACTACATGTTTACCGGCAAGCAACGCTTTTGTGGTAAAATCAAAATGTGTTGCGTTTGGTGTATTAATGACAACAAGTTCAATCGCAGGGTCTTCGATTGCTTCAGCTACCGTTTTTACAACCTTAACGGTTGGATAATGTTGTTTTGCTTTTTCAGAACTTCGCTGCACCACTACTGCCAGATTAAACCCGACATTTGCATGAAGTAATGGGCCATGAAAAACTTCGCCCGACATTCCGTAGGAAAGTATTGCGGTTTGTATTGGTCTTAATTCCATTTAGTCAGTAAGGTATAGCCCTGAAGTTTGTTGTTCTTATACGACTCGGTCTTAACTACTGCAACTTTTGGCGCAATCCATTCAAAAGTTGAAAAATTAGCAGTGAAACCAATCCCCATTTTAGTTTTAAAAGTTGAATTACTAGAGATTTTAAAGCACTCAAAAGAGCCAGCGGGAGTTGTGATAGTTTCTTTGGCTATCACCTTTCTATCCGTTACTGTCACAGTCATATTCATAGGCATGGGTGCATTGGTGGCGGTAAGTGTCATCGATCCATCTTTTAAGGATTGTCCTACCGAAAGTTTACCAGGAATTTCCAGATTGTCGGACTCCATTTTCATCTCATAACTTTGGAATGCTTTCATTTGCTCCTCATTTACAAAGTTGCGCATGTCAATAAGAATAGTTCCACCATTGCAACTAACTAGTAAATCGCCCTGTGTCAATTCTTTTCCTTTTTCATTGAACATGGTTGAGTGAATGGTGGATGTAAACGAATTCGCTGTGCTACTATACGCAGTAACTTTTTGAGTATTTTTTCCAGTAAGCTTTCCTTTCGCGTTATAGCTTTCCATTTCCCAAGTTCTTCCTTCTTCTAATTGATAAAATTCATTGCATTGTGCAAATACTGAAACTGTGCCGAAAACGAAGAACAATAAAAAAACAATTCGATATCTCATATTCAATAAAAATTATGGTTTGTAAGAGAAACTAGCAGGAAGCAATATAAGCAAACTAAAGAATTTAATTAATTCAACACTTCGATAGCGCTGTATTCAGCTAGAATCGAAAGAGTTAACTTACATGATAAAAAATTCTTTACTACAATTTAACCACTTTACCTGTAACAGGAGCCGTGTTTCCAGAATTAGCTCTATAATAATAGACACCTGTTGCAAATCCTTCGGCATGAAGAGTGAGTTGATAAGTACCCGGATGATCCCGAGTTTCACTTGTTGTAGTGACTGATTTACCCATTACATCAAATAGTTCAACTGTAAACCTTCCAGAATTTGTGAGGGTGTATTCTATTGTTATATCCTGTTCAAATGGATTTGGAAATGCTGATATCGTAAAATCAGAAACATTTTCTTCAGTGCCTGTAATCACTGTGGGCATATTAGCATCCATCCAATTTAACCGATTTGTAACCCAGGCCTTTAGCCAGTTCACTTCATCCTGAAAAGAAGAACCCACATAATAATTTGGCCAAACATAAGTGCCTAACACAGGCCAACGTTGAAAATTTCTTTGCTGTGAACTTTTCACTTCGCTTGGAAGTACTGTGTTCAAAACTGTATAAACTGAATCGATGTAACTAATAATTTTTGAGGTTTGAAATTTATCGGCCCGCAACTCCGCCCACCGTGCAGCCATCATGCTTCTATATGTAGCATCCTGATTAAGTCGATTCCACCAAAACGGAATCAACCAAAAATCACCATTACAAATGGTGTTAAAGTTTGTTACCCAACCTTCCGGGTTTCCTTTGGTGCAATAGTCAGCATTACCAAAGCCGAGGTTGAAATCCCAAATGGGCCCCATGTGCAATTTACCGCCATCCGAATCTTTTGGTTTATACAAGTACGTACTCAATCGATAGCCATCCACATTTTTACTCACCTCGTTAGCTATAAAAAAATCGATAAATGAATTAACATCAATATACTTCGTATAGCCTGTCACAGGATCATTAAACGTGGTGCTGTTCAACGTACTTTCAAAACTTGCCATAAAGTCCTTTATATACGTTTTTTGTTGACTGACTATGTCAGCGGCTTTTGGATAATCGTATTGATAGAAAATGGTTTGCGTTCCGTTTCTATTGGGTGGCGTAAATTGCGAAGTCCACCCCCCATTGCCACTGCCGGTTTCTTTATCAATCTTAATAATGTACCCTCCGGTGAGATTATCTCCTGAAATTTCATCTGGATTCAACTTATTAATGTCTACCCTATTCTTATCTCGTTTTATTTTTTCAATAAGCACATAAACACCCTGATACTGCCCATTCAAAACAACTTCACAAAACCGAGTACGTGGTGCATACCATCCTAAATCCCGACCCAACTTGTAAGCAAGCGCATCGCGCATTAAACTCTTATCATTATATGGCGCAAACAACACCCAATCTTC
Source organism: uncultured Cytophagales bacterium (assembly GCA_963787095.1). GTDB lineage: Bacteria > Bacteroidota > Bacteroidia > Cytophagales > Cyclobacteriaceae > ELB16-189. Next base: position 34,749 of record CAWBCB010000019.1, read on the forward strand.
CTCAGCCGGCATTCCCAAAAGTGACGCGCTAATCCCCTCCCCTGCATCATCTCTCAATTCTACTCCATATTGTTTTTTTGGAAAACTTTGAGACGATGAACCGCGAATCTCTATTCCAATCTTTCCATCATAATTATTGAAAAGATCAGTAATATTATTTCGCACACCCGGGCCATTATCTATAATACCCATCGATGCCGTAATCTTGGGTTCATCTACAATAGTCTGCCCCGAGGTGTTGATAACAACAATGGGTAGGTTTGACGAAGTAAATGAAGTTGATTGTGCGTTGGATATTTCAAAATGAAAAAGAAAGCAGAGGGATATTACTACCAAACTAATCTTACGTTGACCTGAACATTTCATGTTCTAAAGATCGGTAAAAGAGTTCTAATAATATACCTCTGGCAGAATTACCTACTACTTAGTTTGGAAATTTTATAGTAACAGAATGAGAAGTAAAATAATAATGATAATTGCGCCTACTGAAATATAGACACCCCCATTATCCATTGTTTTCATTTCCTTCTCAATAGCATTTACTTCTTTGCGAAGACTCTTTCTTTCAGTTCTTGACATGGATTTGGTGTCCATTGCCTTTATTTCATGAAGTCGAGTCTCTAATTCAGTCACTCGAAGCGATGTTGCCTCAGTAGGCACCTCACCTGTAAACGCAGGATCAGTACCTGCGGAAAATCCGGAGATAGAAAGGAACATAAAAATTGTTACCGCGAATAAAATTTGCTTGTATTTCATAGTCTTTGGTTTTTTATTGTGTAGACAAATGTTCACAAATGCAATGCCCCAAAAGTAAAATCTATGAAACGCTCAATTGAGTTTATTTTAATACTTAGTTCTTGGCTGGACATTTTTTTAGTAGACTTAATTACTCATTGTGGGTAATTAAGTTCCCTAACAAAGCTTTATTTTTGAGATTCCATATGAAAAATGAAACTACCGTTCTTCCAATACTTCTTATAGCAGCCTGGATTATTTCAGCTTCCTGCTCTAGTCCTGACAGAAAATATACGGGTTGGGGAGCTTACAATGGTGGTAAAGAGGGATTAAAGTATTCTTCGCTTACGCAGATCAACACGACCAATGTAAATCAATTGCAAGTGGCATGGGCGTATCACACAGGCGATGCAGATACTGTACATCACTCGCAAATACAATGCAACCCAATCATGGTGGATGGTGTGCTCTATGGAGTAGGACCGCAAATGAAATTATTTGCTGTAGATGCAGCTACGGGAGTTCAAAAATGGGTATTTGATGTAAATGCTAAAACTGAATTTGACTCCAACCGTTCCGCTTTTCACAACATGATTAATAGTCGTGGGGTGGCTTACTGGAGTGATGGAGCAACTGATAAGCGAATTTTCTTTACTGCAGGTTCAAACACATTTTCTATTGATGCCGCTACCGGAAAACCTATTCCCTCCTTTGGCGATAACGGTTCCATTGATTTACACGAAAATCTGGGACGTGATGTAAATGACTTATTTGTTGTGAGTACGTCACCAGGCATTGTATATAAAAACCTAATAATACTTGGTACACGTGTGAATGAAGCACCCCCGTCTGCACCCGGACACATTCGTGCTTATGACGTTGTTACCGGAAAATTACATTGGATTTTTCACACCATTCCACAGCCTGGTGAAGACGGTTATGAAACCTGGGAAGACAAAGAAGCCTGGAAACATATTGGCGGAGCAAACACGTGGAGTGGATTTTCATTGGATGAAGAACGTGGAATTTTATTTGCGCCCACCGGCTCAGCATCGTACGATTTTTATGGTGGCAACCGTAAAGGCGCCAACCTGTATGCCAATTGCTTACTGGCCTTAGATGCTGCCACCGGCAAACGAATCTGGCATTTTCAATTTATGCATCACGACTTGTGGGACAAAGATCTTCCTGCCCCACCGGCATTAATTATTATAACTCGCAATGGAAAAAAAATTGATGCCGTTGCTCAAACAACAAAGAATGGAATGGTGTATACATTCGAGCGCGAAACCGGAAAGCCAATTTTTGATATTGAAGAAGTAAGCGTACCCACAGAGACTGATCTAGACGGTGAGAGCGTCTGGCCTACACAACCCATTCCAGTTTTACCAAAACCTTTTGTTCGACAAACACTTACTGAGAATGATATCAATCCCTATTTGGATTCAATCGAACAAGCAGAGATCAAAGAGAAAATGAAAAGCTATCGGTATGGTAATATGTTTTTACCTCCGGGAAAAATTCCTTCCCTTATTTTCCCTGGGTTTGATGGTGGTGCAGAATGGGGTGGCCCGGCTTTCGATCCACAAACAGAGATTCTCTACGTAAACGCAAATGAAATGGCATGGGTCATGAAGATGAATGAGAATAAAATAAAAGCTCCTAAAAAGGAATTTATGCTTGAGGCCGGCAAGCGATTATATAATCAAAATTGTTTGGTTTGCCATGGTGCAGAGCGTAACGGAACTGGCAACAATCCAACTCTAATAGATGTAAAGTCAAAATATAAATCTCAAGAGTTTATTGAACTACTTAACAGCGGACGAAGAATGATGCCCGCCTTTAAACATCTTGGCGATGAAGAAAAAAATGCAATTGCTTCATTTATCCTTGATCTTAAGACTGAACAGAAAAAGGAATATACAGCACCAACAAAACCATTTGATTCGCTGAATTATGTGCCTTATAAAATGGCTGGATATAATAAATTTATAAGCAAAGAAGGCTATCCTGCTATTAGTCCACCCTGGGGGACATTAAACGCTATTAACATGAGTACTGGTGAACTTGTTTGGAAAACAACTTTGGGTGAATATCCTGAATTAAAAGCTCTGGGTATTACACCAACGGGAACAGAAAACTATGGTGGACCCGTTGTTACTGCAGGCGGACTTGTCTTTATCGCAGCTTCACGCGATAATATGTTTCGAGCCTTTGAAAAAGCTACAGGAAAATTGCTTTGGGAGTATGCATTGCCTGCTTCCGGTTTTGCATCGCCTGCAGTTTATGAATGGATGGGCAAACAATATGTGGTAATTGCGTGTGGGGGCGGGAAGTTAAACACAAAAAGTGGAGATGCATATCTGGCTTTTGCGCTGCCTGATTAATAAATTCTTCTCATGCATTCACCTTTGTAGGATGAAATAGTCTTCGCCTTGACTTAACGATGATCATTAAAAGATTTACAAAAAAACTGATCATCATCACTTGAAAATAATCAGTTTGATAGTGTTCATAAATCATAAACACAATTATTGCATAGAAAATCGTAAGACCCAGTGCTGATTCAAATAATTGATTTCCCCTACTTGATAACATTCGAGGTATTTGTAGGGCAAGAATCGGGATAACAAGAAACCAGAATATAAGCAAGGTTATCAGGTTCCAGCCAACGGTTAAACCCACAAGGGCGAGTAGGCCTGCCAGGACCGTTGGAATACTTATTATTCTTAAAATCCGGCTTGTAAAAAATTTCATTTATTAATATTTCAAGAATGATTTTAAGCTAAGATATTGTATTTTCGCCACCATTAAAAATGACCTTAATAGCCACGTCCAATCCGTTGTATAAGCTTTTAAACTAGCCAGTGGCTTCCTAATGATTAGAATTTTATCCCTGCTCCTATTCATAGGACTTCCCATCAAATTATCTGCTCAATTACCAAAAACTGAAAAATCAGATTCCCGTTTTGTTCATCGCAAAGGGAAGCTATTCTTATATTATGGATGGAATCGTTCTACCTACTCAACTTCAGACATTCACTTTAAAGGAAATGGGTACAACTTCACGTTAGATAATGTAGTCGCTCATGATCGACCTACTCACTTTGATCCAAAAGTTTATTTCAATCCAACAATGATTACCATCCCCCAGTATCAATATCGGGTGGGGTATTACATAAACGACAAATATTCTATTTCCTGGGGCTTCAATCACATGAAGTATGTAATGGATCGATATCAGACAGTAAAGATCAATGGAACAATCAACACGCCTGAGGCTGGCATTTTTAATGGTATTTACGATAATCAGGATATTGTTCTTGAAAAAGATTTTTTGACCTTCGAGCACACAAACGGACTTAATTATCTAAATTTTAATCTAGACCGGATTGAAACATTTTGGATTGGAAAACAACAACGCATGAGTCTCAGTGGAATATTCGGTGTAGGTGCCGGATTTATGTATCCTAAAAGTGATGTAAGACTATTCGGCACAGAGTTGGATAAATGGCATGTTGCAGGGTATGGAGTTTCAACTATGGTTGCCTTACGATTCGAGTTCTTTAAAAATATGTTTGTGCAGGCACAAGTGGAAGGAGGGTTTATCAACATGCCCGACATTTTAACTACTGGTAATTCACAAGCCCGCGCCAAACAACACTTCTATTACCTTGAAGAGACCGTGATGATCGGTGGCTACATTCCACTCTTCACCAAACAAAAGAGTAAATAACTTAATTTTTTAGGGTAAGCACTTTGCCTATTGAAAGGGCGAGGTAATCGGATATTCCTCCATGAGCTCTCAGCAAAACACCGCCATACCATTGCGTGGTGATTTCATACTCTAATGTATACACCTGATAAAAATTTTTAGCGTTAGCGTTTGGTGGCAACACATAATAAGCAAGTTGTTGCCCAAACAATAATTTTCCATAAAAGAAATAATGCTGCAGACTTAACGAAGCTACAAAGCTTTTATACGGAACTCCTTTACGCTCTTCCAACACTTTGTTGATTGCATCGTACACTAGCTCGGCTCCCACTCCTACGCCATTAACTCTACTTACTTGTTTTATCAGGCCTCCATTAACCTGACCCACAAATCTTTTAGTACCATCTTCAAGATGGCGACCTGCTGCCGTGCGCAGCATTAATTGGAGAGGATGATTATCCAATTTCACACTTTCTCGTTGGGTCAATTTTGTTTTGTTAATCTGATAATCAACTCCTACGGCTACTGTCGGGACATTAATGCCCCAGTTGGGATAACGCGTACCACCATTTGAGATGTGATTGAATTGCGTTGTTACACCCACATCAAATGCCGGACTAATTTTGAAGGTTGCAGAAAGTCCTACCGTTAATAGAAAACTAACCGGACTGCTGAAGAATAAATTATCAGAATTAGTGCGAGGATCAAAACCTTGATTAAGATAGCTTACACCCACACCTCCCCGGAAAGAGAATTGAAAAGGTTTTGAATAATAAAGGTAAGGCTCAGCATAAATAGCAAGGTTAAAAGCCTCCCCTAATACTTGCTTATTATTAAAATCAACATAGCTAAACGAAAGACCCGTCTTGCTGTAACAGTTGCATTGACTCCATGAACGTTGTGTATTGTTAATAAAACTAAAATCCAACTGCATCTTAGCCGGATGCGATTGAGCAAATGGCTTCAACCTGGGTTGAGTAACGATAATTCCCTTATGAAAGGAAAGACCAGTAAAGTATAATCTACTCGAATCGTACGAAGTGGTTTGAGCTTCCACTTTCATAAAAGCACTGATACAAAAGATTACCGCAAATAAACGACAGCACATACTAAAACTAATTTCCAGGTCTTATTCCCTAAAATACCCTTTTTCACGCAAAAATTTAACCTTTACACGAATAGGACTACATTTAAAAAATATAAAATAAATTTCTGTCCGATTTGAGTTCACTCGCACGTCATAGGGGAAATTTGTTTAACTTAATCATTAAAATCTATGGAAAAGTTCATGTTAATCTTTCATGGTGGCAGCGACATTGCACCAGAAATGAAATCACCCGAAGCCATGCAAAAGCATATGCAAAAATGGTTCTCCTGGGTAGAGAAACTTAGTAAAGAAGGACGCTATGAAGGCGGTGAAGCACTTCTTCCTTCAGGGAAATTTATTGGTGGTAAAAATCGAGTGGTTACCGATGGCCCTTTTGCAGAAAGTAAAGAGTTAGTAGGCGGCTACTTTATTGTAACTGCCAAAGACATAGATGAAGCCATTTCACTTTGTGCTGATTATCCGGATTTTATCTACGATGGTAAAGTGCAGGTAAGGCCTGTACAAAAAATGGATATGTAAGCTAACAGGTGTCCTACACTTTTTATGTTACGACAAATAAGTGTAGGACACCCTGTAGTTTTCTTAACATAGAAAAGACACTGATTTGTAAAACACCAACCCAAATAAATTATGAAACACTTAAAAGTATTCTCGTTGGCCATAGTACTTGTGCTGGCCTGTGGATTTCGTCCAATGGATGGAAGCTTAACGGATGCTGAACGCAAAGCAGCCATTGACTATCTGAAGGAAACCAAAGCAAAGTTGCTCAAGGACGTGAAGGGTCTTACTTCTGAACAACTCAACTTTAAGGCTTCTCCCGAGTCTTGGTCTGTAGCTGAATGCCTTGAACATATTGCATTTTCCGAAACTGCTATTTTTGGTGCAGTAGAAGGCTCACTGAAAGAAGAGGCTAATCCGGATAAACGCAGCGAAGTAAAATTTTCTGATGATGAACTCAAAGGCATGATTTCCAGCCGTGCTCAGAAAGTCAAGACCTCAGAAATGTTTGAACCCAAAAACCAATTTGGCGATGCTGCAGGTTCACTCAAAGCTTTTACGACAAAACGCGATGCCAATATTGAATTTATTAAAACCACCAAAGAAGATCTTCGTAACCACTACGCAACATTTCCTTTTGGCACGATGGATTCTTATCAGGTGTTGATTTTTATAGGAGGACACTCCGCCCGGCACACTGCACAAATTGAAGAGGTAATGGCGAATGCTAATTTCCCTAAGAAGAAATAAAACTGTTGGCACAGCAAACAGACGATGTTCACCTTTTAATCGGCCATCTTTTTCGCCACGAGGCGGGAAAGATGGCCGCAGTGCTTACGCGATTTTTGGGGGTTGATCATCTTGATACGGCCGAAGATCTGGTACAAGACACTTTGCTAAAAGCCATGGAAACCTGGCGCTTTCACGGAATGCCAGGCAACCCCACTGCATGGCTTTATAAAGTAGCACGCAATAAAGCCATTGATTGGTTGCGTGAGCAACAACGCAAAACAAAACATTCTAACGAAAACGAATTCAGTTCTGTTGATGGGAACTCTTCCGTTGAAGAAATCTTTCATGAAGATGAAATTCAGGACAGTGTGTTGCGCATGATGTTCACCTGTTGTCATCCGTACATTCAACCAGAATCGCAAATTGCGTTAACATTAAAGACCTTGGGTGGATTAAGTGTGGTCGAAATAGCGAACGCTTTTCTTACTACAGAAGACACCATTGCCAAACGTATTTACCGAGCAAAAGAAAAAATTAAACAAGGCAATATTAACCTTGATCCTCCGGGAGTATATGAAATGCCATCACGATTAGACAGTGTACTGCACGTTCTCTATTTATTATTTAATGAAGGCTATCACTCCAGTCATGGCGATACGGTTATCCGTGAAGATTTATGTGCCGAGGCAATGCGACTCACCTACTTACTCGTTCAACATAAATCTACAAACCTTCCCAAGGTAAAAGCTTTAATGGCACTCATGTGCTTACAATCCTCGCGGTTTGCTTCGCGCACAGGCGATCTAGGCCAAATCATTTTACTGGAAGATCAGGATCGCACTAAATGGAATCAGGAGTTGATCAAGAAAGGGCTTAATTTTTTAGCGCAGTCATCAACCGGTGATAGATTGAGTGAGTACCATGTGGAAGCTTCCATTGCTTCCGTTCATGCATTGGCCACGCGCTTTGAAGACACACACTGGAGTGCGCTTGTTGATCTTTATGAAATATTAAACGAGTTAAAGCCAGGACCCATGACGAGTTTAAACCGCGCCATTGCAATTGGTTATGCGAAATCCCCGGAACAGGGAATTAGCGAATTAGAAAAAATCGATACCCTGAAAGACCATTACTTGTACTTATGTGCTTTAGGTAATTTCTATCTTATAAAAGGAAATAATAAACATGCCAAAACTCTCTTTGAAAAAGCTTTACAACAGACTACTTCCCCTCGCGAAATAGAATTACTCAAAAGAAATATTGAAAAATGTAGTTAGATTCAATCCGATCACTCATTCCTGATTTCATCTACAGGATTAGTTAGCGTTGCTTTGATCGTTTGGAAACTGAGGGTTACAAATGCAACAGCAATCACTACGCCCCCTGCAATCATAAAAACCCAGGCACTCAATTCAATTCGATTCGCGAACCGTGCCAACCACGCGTTCATGAGATAATACCCTACCGGAGCAGCTAATAAAAATGCAACAAGAATACGCTTGGTAAAAGTTAACGTTAATAAATTGAGCACATCCACCGCGGTTGCTCCCAGCACCTTGCGGATTCCCATTTCTTTTGTTCGACTCTGAATTACGGCCCACGAAAGTGCAAACAACCCAAAACAGGAAAGCACCATGCTGATAATGGAGAATGTAATAATTATCCGATAGAAGAAAGTATCTTCCTTATACTTCTTCATCAAATCTTGCTGAAGCAGTCGGTAGTTTAAATTGTTGTCAGGAAAGACGCTCTTCCATTCCTTATTTATTTGAGGGAGTAATGCTTCCAGATCGTTACCGGCATAGTCTATCAATAAGGTTTGTCCATCGGTGTAATAAGAAATAATTACCGGCGGAATCTCTTGCTTAAACGAACCACACGTGAAATCTTCAACAACTCCAACAATTAAATCCTTAGTACCCGGTACTTTTTCTCCTATTGGTTTTTTAAGATTAAACTGTTGAACCAATCTTTGATTAACCAATTTGCCATTATTTTTTTCAGAAGGTAATTCGCCTTCAATCAACTTTAGATTTAAGGTTTCCATAAAATCATTATCTCCGCCAAATAAATAAGGCGTATAGAATTGCTTGTCTTCAAGTTCATATCGCACAATCATATTACCTGAAATGGGATTTCCACTGCCGACCGATACCGAATTAACTGCCGGAAGCTGTGCTAGCTTTTGTTTTAAGACTGGAAGTAGCTCCGAAAACTTTCTATCAGGCGCATTGAGTTGAATAATACTTCTATTAAACCCAAGCGGTGCACTTTCTATGTAATTCATTTGCTGAATAATTGTAATCGAGCAAATAGCCAGTGTGATTGAAATCACGAATTGAACGGTAAACAAAAGTCTGTTAAAACTAACTTTAGAACTGTCTCTCTTCATAAGGCTGATTGGCTTCATGCTCCATTGCTTCGCAACCGCTATAATTACCACCAGCGCTCCAGAAAGAAACAGCACCCCACCCAGCAATGAAACAACTTTTATCGTTAAGAAATATTTTGGCGATAAGTTGGCTTCAAACACAGAATTAAAGACCGGAATGAGCAACCCTGTTAGCATCAACGCAAGTGCATAAGAAATAAAAATGTACACTCCGGCCTCAATCAATGAGAACCCAAACAAACCACCCGGACTAATCCCCAGCGTTTTCTTGATTCCAATTTCCTTTCTCCTATTCTGCCAGAAAAGCAGAAAGAGATTAATAAAGTTAAAGCTTGCAATAAACATGATGAGGCCACACACAATATATCCTACCCTAATAAACATGGGACTGCGGGTGTGCATAAACGTCATTTTGTTATCCGCATTGAAATAAGAATCTGTTAGTGGTTTTAAATAATACTCCATCTTTCCTGCCCCTAATAATCCCGGTCGCTGGCCATCTTGATTAATCTTTTGTTGTAATGCTTGCACATTATTACTTGCTCGGGATAGCAATGCATAACTGGCACCGCCACCATTCCCCTTCTTAGGAAACACAGAATGATGCAGCAAGGCATCAAATGACAGATGACTATTTTCACTCGGTGTGTCAACCACCGCAGAAACCACCACTTGCCGGGTTGTGTCTGCTGTTGCCAGGGTAATTATATTACCCACAACATCTTCGGTGCCAAAAAGCACAATCGCCTTCTCTTTTGAGAGCACTATCGATCGCTCGTTTAAACAGTTTTTAACACTTCCGTGGATAATAGGAAAATCAAAAAGGGAAAAGAATGAACTATCAGCAGATAAAATATTGAAATCATGAAACTCACTCTTATCAGTCTTGATCGTAACTCCATCTAAATTGCCGAGTTGACATACATTCTCAATCTCAGCATAATTGGATGTTAAGTATTCATAAAAATAGTCAGGTACGTAAGCAATGTTACCGGTGCCACCAAAAGGATCATTGCTAAAAATCTGAAAGATTCGATCCTTCTTGTTGTGAAAGGAATCTGTATTGGTTTCGTAAACAAGAAAGGAGATTAGGATATTGGTGCACACAAACCCTACAATCAAACTCAGCAGAATGATGGAGGCATAGAGTCTCTTTGTCCACAACGATCGTAATACAAATTTCAGATTATGAAGGATCATATTTTATCTAGATTTATTGTATTCTGTAATAATCTCGATTAGGTCCTTTTTCTTATACTCTCCCTTTATTATTTTTTCACTTATCACCCGGTTATCAGATAAGTATTCCGCCAATCTTTCTTTAAACTTTCGATTTTTACAATCAAACAAATTTTCATCTCCACTTCTTAATAAATAATCCTTTAATGCATCAGCTGACTGACCATTTTGCGGCACACCAAAAGAGGTAACAGTTAATCTATATAGACGTATATATCCATCCACTAATAATTCCATAAATTGACTACCGTCAGGACTTTTTAAAGAATGAAATATTCTATCGTTGGCCATATAACCAAAAATTGTTCCTGGCGGATAGACCTTTGTTTTTGCCTTTTCGTTCTCTTTAAATTTAATATCAATTAATGTTCTGTAAGGAACCATGTTAGCATATTTTACAAGACCTTCGATTGTATCATTCGAATTTGTAATAATATATCCAGGTAAAAAACCAAACTCCTGACTGATTGAATCTTTACTAAAAATCAGGAGTAATAATATAATCAACGATAGCTTCATATGTTATGATTTAGGTGTGCTCGATTTGTATTCTAATATAATAATTGCTTGCATAATCCATTATGCTAGAAATTAAAATTTATCTCTTAATAGAGAATAAATCAGTAACCAGTTACTCTAATGAAGAGGTCCGGTTTTAGTCTCATCCTACCATCGGTCTTTGATTTACTACTCATACTTAACTGCACCTGAAATCTAGAATCAAGGTGTTATATTGAGGCCTATTTTAGACGAAAATAATTAATAATGGAAACTTGGGTATTTTACGCCATCCTCTCAATGATTTTTGCCGGATTAACTTCTATCCTAGCTAAGTATGGACTTGAAAATATTAATTCAGATTTAGCTCTGGGTATCCGAACGACTACAATTTTTGTATTAGTCACTACTTTTGTTCTGGCTACAGATAAAGTAAAAGATCTCACGTTACTCACCACACGACAAACTATTCTGTTAATCTGTTCAGGGATAACCACCACCGTAAGTTGGGTGTTTTACTATCGCGCCATGAAAGATGGACTTGTGTCATATGTTGCTGCAATTGATAAGGCGAGTATTGTGATCACACTAGTTTTGTCTTTTATTCTATTTAAAGAGCCGGCAACTCCCAAAATTCTTATAGGTGCCACGCTCATATTCGTGGGGATGTTAGTGCTTGTTTGGAAGTAGTTTATTTATTTACGCGCTTTCCAAACAGAAGCTCAAGGTACTTCATCTAGCAAAATGCAGGAACTCCGGACACTCTCACTTGGACACTCTACTAAGAATCAGAAAAGAAAAAAATAGTTACTTCAACACGAAGCTCCTTTGTTTCACGTCTCTTGAGTTACCGCCAACAAACACATGAAACTCACCGGGCTCAGCTACAAAATTCAAATCAGCATTATAGAATGACAAGTCTTTCTTGCTAAGAGTAAAGTGTACTGTTTTTGTTTCGCCCGCTTTCAACCCGATTTTCTCAAACGCTTTTAACTCTTTTACAGGGCGAGTAATGGAACCCACCACATCGCGAATATAAAGTTGCACCACTTCCTTCCCTTCGCGGGATCCGGTATTGGTAACATCAATTGAAACAACTAATGAATCTGTAGAAGTTATGCTGGCTGAACTCAATTTGATTTCGCTATAGCTGAACGTTGTATAACTCAATCCGAATCCAAAAGGATAAAGCGGTTCATTCGATACATCTAAATAATTGGATTGAAATTTTTGAAACCACGGTCCACTTAAAGGGCGGCCTGTATTTTTATGCGCATAATAAATGGGCACCTGCCCTACGTTCTGCGGAAACGTAGTTGACAGTTTTCCCGATGGATTCACATCCCCAAATACCACATCGGCAATAGCATCCCCAGCCTCACTTCCACCAAACCACACATTCAGTATGGCAGGCACATGCTCTTCTTCCCACGTAAGTGCTAACGGCCTGCCTGTAAATAATACCAGCACGACAGGCTTACCTGTTTTAAGTAATGCCTTTATCAATTCCTTTTGTGTTTCCGGTATCTCAATATTTGTTCTGCTTGAAGCCTCGCCACTCATTTCGGCAGCTTCGCCAACAGCAGCAACAATTACATCGGCACTTTTAGCAATCCGCACTGCTTCGTCACGCAATTGCACTGCCGTACGTTTGTCACGATGAAGAGACTTTCCGAATAACGTAGAGTTATTTTCCAGCACTTCATCTTCTGTAAGATTGGCTCCTTTTGCATACACGATCTTTGCCTTAGTACCCACTGCTTTCTTCAATCCTTCAAGCACTGAAATTGATTCTGAAAATCGGGCCGCCACACTCCACGTGCCCGTCATGTTTTCTTTTGCATCCGCTAACGGACCTACCAACGCAATCGTTCCTGACTTCTTAATAGGAAGAACGTTATCGGTATTCTTTAAGCAGAACAAAACTTTGAGTAGCGGTACTGCGAGCCTCTGCCCTATTCGCATCGCTAAATACTTCACGCTTTGCGCGATCGTCATTGCAATATTTATAGGGATCATCGAAAAGACCCAACTTAAATTTAGCTTCCAAAATTCTTCTGCAAGCTTCTGTAATTTGTTGCTCTGTTACTTTACCTTCTTTCACTGAAGTGCCAAGCGTTGTTAAAAGTCCCTCACTTACCATGTCCATATCCAGCCCGGCATCTAACGCCCGCGCTGATACAGTTTGAAGATCGCCAATACCATGATTAATCATTTCGCTTACACCAGTATAATCAGAAACTAAAAATCCTTTGAAACCCCATTGAGTACGAAGCACATCTGTAAGCAACCATTTATTAGCCGTTGCCGGGATGCCATCAATCTCATTGAACGATGCCATTACACTTCCCACACCCGCATCCACGGCTGCTTTGTAAGGAGGAAAGTATTCATTGTACATGCGGTTATGACTCATATCGGTTGTGTTGTAATCACGACCCGCCTCTGATGCTCCATATAGTGCGTAATGCTTTACACACGACATGATTGTATTGTTAGCACTCAAGTCATTGCCCTGAAATCCGTTTACCATTGCTTTCGCGATTTGAGATCCGAGGTATGGATCTTCACCACTGCCCTCAGAAATACGACCCCAACGTGGATCGCGTGAAATATCAACCATGGGTGAAAAGGTCCAGTTGATACCATCGGCACTTGCTTCTGTGGCAGCAATGCGCGCACTTCGCTCAATCAACTTCATATCCCAACTACAACTCAATCCTAACGGAATTGGAAATACAGATTCGTAGCCATGAATTACATCCATGCCGAAGATCAGCGGTATTTTGAGTCTGCTTTTTTCAACAGCAATCTTTTGCATCTCTCTTATGCTGGCTACTGTCTTTATGTTAAACAGTCCGCCTACGTTACCTTCCTCAATCTTTTTAGCGATGTCCGAACTCTCAGCTTCACCGGTTACAAACGCCCCCGCAGATGGAAGATTAAGTTGACCTATTTTTTCCTCCAACGTCATCAAGCTGATTAGGGAATCAACACGACTATCGATACGCGATACTTGATTTTTAGGTGCTTGATTGCAAGCAGCTACTAGAACAAATAGTATAAAACCGAAAAGCTTATTCATGTTCAATATTTTTTTAATAGACGAAATTCAATTTTGTTATCCCTACCTGCACTTCTGGTGCAGACATAAATAAATCCCACAGCAAACCCGTTCGATAATTTTCTATCATCACTACAATCGGTCCTTGATCGATTGCTAGATAGGAATTGGCTGTCCAACCGGCTGTAACATTAAAGGCATCATAAAAGCCATAAGGCCCCCAGAGTTTATCTCCCATCGTGTAGTAGAAAAACTTTAATGCTTTCATTGATTCTGTTGGAGTATAAGGAAATGATGATAGTGCTGCGGTAGGTGTTATCACTCCCAAATCGTTGCCTGGTGAGTGCGCTGAATATCCTGATTGATTATCGCTGGAAGTCAATCCCCAGTTTTGATCGCTGTAGCCAACAAACTTTTTAGGATTGGTTACACAATACGAGTAATTGATCAACGAAGCATTTACATTCTGTTCCCAATAGTTTGCATAGTCATCTGAGAAGTGTGGGTTTAACCCCAGATAAGAATAATGAACCCAGAACAAGGGACTTGGTGATTCAAGCGGAAGCTTATATCCATAAAACGTATTGTTCTTAACGATTGCACCATTTTTTCCATACCCATTCGAATAAACAATTTTTGGAATGCTATGCGTTGGCGAAGCGGCCGCTAAGAAATAGGTAATCTGTTCTTCGAAGTAGCCATACATGGCAAAGTTCATATCCCAGTTATAGTTAGGCGACCAATGCCAATACAGTACATTTTGATCGTTCTTGCGATACCAGTCCCACTCCACACCTTCCCACAATTTTGTAATGCGGTTGATGAGATTGTTTCCTACGGTATCGGCAGGTTTTAAGTACTGGCGAAATGTGATAAGGCCCTGAACTAAAAATGAAGTCTCTACTAAATCACCCCCATTATCTTTTGTACTAAAGGGAATTACTTTTCCTGTGCTCCCGTCAATCCAGTGCGACCACGCGCCATGAAAGCGATCTGCTTTCTCAAGAAACGTAGTCATCTTGACCATCTGTTGAATGCCTTGTTGACGTGTGATGAAATTTCTTTCCATGCCCACAATAAGCGCCATGATACCAAAGCCAGAACCACCGCTGGTTACTGTGTTCCCTGAGGTGTTTCGTTCGCGCGCCATACCACTGGCAGGATGCGCAAAATCGTAAAAGTATTTGAGGGTCCTTTTTTGAACAGAATCTAAGAGTGCGTTATCGGCAATGCGTGGAAATTTATCGGCTGGGTTATATGTTGTTACTATTTTAATATTTACGGGTGCGTCCAGTCCTTTCTTTAGTGAGGCTGATTTTAACGTGCTTGATATTTCAAGAAAATATATTGAAAGATATTTCAAGGGTGAGGTTGGCTTTATAATTAGAGAACTATCTCCTTTTGCAAAACCAAGTTCATATAAAACATCTCCCGTTGCTGTTGTGAACACAATCCCATTTTGAGCCGATTGGCGATCTAAGCGTTCCGAAAATGAAATAACTAGCTCAGGTGTGGTAGAAATACCTGAGTATGAATAACTAAATGGTTTACCTTCTAGTTGAATATCCAACAGGGTAATAAATTTTGGCCCAGGTTCGGGCTCTTCATCCTTCTTACAAGAGATGAAAATAAAACACAGCAATACTACAACTTGTAACGATTGAAATTTCATGAGAGGTTGTAAACTAAAAAAAGAGGGTACATACTTATGTACCCTCAACAATCAACAAACTAACCCTTATCTTCCTGCAGTACCTAAATTAAACAATGCCGTTATTTCAACTTCTGTCAATACTGTATTAAATACTCTAACATCATCAATAGAAGCAGTTGCCCATGGGTTCCAGCTTTGCTGAGCAGGAGCGTCCGGCAAAACCAATTTCCTTAGACGCAAGACTTCCAAAAACTGCTTGGCACAGGAACCGCCATGATCATTTCAGCTGTTGTTCCACGATCATTATACCCACCTTTTGAAACTCCATTTCCATAAAGTTGGAATTGATGTGTTGTTGCATTCCAAGTCTAACATAATGAACCCACTGACCTGATTGCTTCAAAATCAGTTCCTAGGAGGATTTCCTTTATGATCTGCGACTGTTATCCTGACCACTAATGCTTCCATCGGAGTGTCTTGATAATGAATCTCTTTCACTCAAGCGTATCGGGGTGCTTGGTAAATGAGTGGTCTCCATGTTTCAGCATCACCGCACATAAAATCGCCAACAGTTCCCGTGGTAAGTCCATCTGGAAATAATCCGAATAACATGGTATAGCCTTCAGAAGCTGTTCCCAGTTATTGTCAATCTTAACCCACATACTCACTTAAAATTAGTTTAATGCTTTGCAGAGTTAATCTCGATGAAATTGGAGGATAAGCCAAACACCTTTAGTTAATTGAAGTGCTTTTCCAATTTGGCCTGTCGTAAATCCTACCGTTCCAAACGTTGCCGATGGAGCCGTTGACTGAAATGCTTTCATTGTTAGTGTCATCAAATGTCCAATGCGCCTTTAAATTAGTAGCAGCAACCTCGTTTGAATTATTGTAGCCATCAATTTTTGGAAGTTCATCATCCTTTGAGCAAGCTGCTAATGTGATCAGCCCCGCGAAAATAATACCGGAAGCGAAATACTTAATTGTCTTTTTCATTTTGGTTAACTTAAGTTTAATTTATAATTGTTTCTAATTTTTAAAAGCACACTCACTTGGGAGTGTCTTTGTTCGTGAGCGTTCTCTTCTTTTTCTTATCTTAATAATTTGGGTTTTGTTTTAGTTTACCTCCACTTAATAAAATTTGCGAATTAGGGATAGGTAGCAACTCGTGTTTGCCCACTACAAAATTTATTTTTCCTGCTGCCTGCATTACTTGTCCTGCTCTACCTTGTCGCACGATATCCCAAAATCGATCATGTTCCATAGCAAACTCAATATGCCGCTC
>CAWBCB010000020.1:0-27157 GCA_963787095.1 uncultured Cytophagales bacterium
TATGAGCTCCTTCCCAAATATCTCACAGCTCGGTGCCAAATCCCTTCAAAAGTTGTGGCAGATCCACAAATGCGAACCGGATTGCAGCATCGCTGTACCCGTATGGCAAGACAATCATGTCGCCATGAAGGAGCGCCCCCGCATGAGTAAACAACGTTAGGCGTGTACCCATCTCTCTCCTCTTCCGAGGCAGTAAGAATTTGTCGGCTCAATGAGCCGACAATTTTGGTCGGGTCTTCAAGATTTAGAAGTATCGCGCTCATCCCATACTCGCGCATCGGCGGCGAACAGGGCGGTTTCTTCTTCGCTGCCCGGAGTGTGCAGCACGGTTGCATCCGATTCCGCGCGGGTACCCAGGTGCAGCAGCATGGTCGCATCGCCGCCGTCGTCCAGGATCATGTTGGAGTGGGCCGCGTCCGGCCACTCAAATATGCGGTGGGTGTAGTCCCAGTATTCGGCCAGCGTCTCGCCCTTCACGGCAAATACCGGCGTACCACTGGCGGCGATCGCGGCGGCCGCGTGGTCCTGGGTCGAATAAATGTTACAGGACGCCCAGCGCACTTCGGCGCCGAGCGCCTGCAGTGTTTCGATCAGCACTGCGGTCTGGATGGTCATGTGCAGCGAGCCGCTGATGCGAGCGCCGCGCAGTGGCCGGGTCGTGGAATACTCTTCGCGGATCGCCATCAGGCCGGGCATCTCGGTTTCGGCGATGCGAATTTCCTTGCGGCCCCAGTCGGCAAGTTGATACACCAGCGGTGAGGAGTTTTTATCGAGATAGGTAACCGACCCTATTCCTAACGCCAGTCCAATCCTATTTTCCAACGGCATCCATGGTCTTTTTTCATACTCTTGCGCTTGGGCAACAAACCCTATGAGTAAAAGTAAAGCGAGTGTAAATCTCTGTTTCATTTTAATTTTTAATTTGTTGCAATGAACGGTTAAGGGTAAAAAAGTTGCCTGGAATAGCTCTTCAAAAGTCTATTCCAATCCGTTTGGACTCAATTTTAAAGCAACTCATACTTTTTTAGGCCCTATAAGCTTCTATAAAAGGAGAACGTTGAATTGTCAGGATTAAAGAACTTTAATTCCCAAAACTCCTGCCCACTACCCAAGTTTACTTTGTTGAGTTGGTAAGGCAACGAAAGTTCAAAAAGCTCTACTTCGGTATCCACATTTTGGGTTTCATCACATGAGTTGATGAACTTACTGCGCCAATATTTCAGGTCGAAGGAAATCATGTCTGGATAGGTGACTGCATTGCCCGTTATATATTCTGCCGAGTACGATTCACAACCTGACCAAGGTGAATGCTCCGCAATGAGCCAGGTAAAACTACCATCCTCATTAATAGATATTCCAAACCCTGCATCGCTCATAGTCCAGGGGTTAGTAGCTCCATCAAACCAGGCTCCGGTTTCCTTATTGTAAAAATCGCTCGCTATTTCATTTTTCCCTCCTAGTATCGACCATCTATCCAACCACGTTCCTGTTATTGCAGGTCTGTCTGGATAATTAATAATTACAGGGAATACTTTGCCATTCTGAAGATTATTAAAAGTATTTACAAGCACAAAGTTTGTATTGATGTTATCTATCTGCTTTGTTACAAGTCCATACCCTAAGCCATTTTTTATAATAGAATTCTGAATGGTTACTACTCCATGATGACCTACCACAATATTGGCAAGATGATCTGCATCAGCTATTCGATTTAATCCTGCATTCGAAATCTCGCAATAGTTTAATTTATTGTTCTGATGCGGAGAATTAAAAAAGAGACCATTCCAATACGAGTTTTCAGAGGTAGAGCTGAAGAGTATCGGGTGACTCTCTGAACCAGATGCATTTAAATACCCATTACCACCCACTTGAATTGTATAGCCTGTTTTAATTTTAAAAGATGCACCCGCCTCAATGGTGACGCCTGTCTTAATAAAAATCTCACTAGTCACTTTGTATGATCCTGTCACAAGCTTCTTCCAGGTAACTTCACCTTCATCTTGTATCAACCCTCCTGTTTCAAGTCCATCGGTTCCTGAAAAACTAACAACATCAATTTTGTGCAACTGCCTAGCTGGGATATAGGCAGCTGATAACGTATTATTAAAAAAAGCATTATTGGCAAAACGATTGAGCTCCGACATGCCTTCCATATAAAATCCATATCCACCACTTTCACTAAAAACTGTATGGCTAACTTTTAAAGCCGCTCCAGAGTATTGCGTACCAGCAAGCACCACACTCGCCTTGCTGCCAATTTCGGGAAGCGAACTACTACCCGCTTGCTTAACAGTTACATATTCCATTTCATTGAATTCGCTATTGCTATAAATTGCAATCCCTTTCCAAAATGCCGGAGTGTTACCTATACCTTTAAGAACAATTCCATTATCAGAGGTTCCTTTTGCACGAATGGAGCCACTAATAATCTGTAAGCTTTTATCTTGTTCAAAAAATATAACAACGCCCGGCTCTATCGTGAGATCAGCTCTTACTTCAATATCTTTTTTAACAATATAATCAGGTTGAGATGGGTCATCCAAAACATTGGAAAGTTTTGTGTCAACGGAAATATTCTCATTCAATATAATCGTTGTAGGATCAGTTGATTCATTCGGTGAAACCGTTATTACAATATCGTCTGCAGCAAACCAAGTTGATTGATTAATCTTTAGTTGTATAATATATGTTCCTGCTACATCAGGTATAAATGCTGCCTTTTGTGAATTGGCTAAACTCAATATAGCTTGACTGCTTTGCGGTTTTGTTAGGATAGACCATGAAAAAGTAAAAGGTTTATTATTTCGGTCAAACGATCCGGTTCCATCAAGAAGAATTTCCTCATTGACTTTAATTGCCTTATCTGCTCCGGCAATTGCGACCAATCCATTTTGAGGCTGAATGATCTCTTCTTCTTTACAACCCACCATCGCAGTGATTATTAGAATGAGGATGGCACTGAAAATTCTTGTATGCGTTTTCATAAATTATTTTTTATGTCAGACAGGGTATTATTTAAAAGGGTTGCCCAGACAAAATAATTTGTAGAATATTTAGTTGAAAAAAAGAATAAGAAAAGGGCAACCTTTTTAGAGTTGCCCTTTATCATCTTATAATACGGGTTGTTATTTAAGCCCAAGCTTTTTTGAAAGCATAATATTTAAACCTAAAGATTGATTGGTAAGGCGGTAGGGAAGCTCCTCACTCTTTACATCTCTTGCAAAATAGGTTAAAGCAGGATTGATCATTAGTTCCCATTCTTCATTGAGTCGTAAATTATAACCAGCTCCAATCATTCCACTATAGTTTATTTTATTCAAATTTTCATTGCTCAATGAAATCCATTCTCCATCAATTTTACTTTTCACCACAGAAGAAAATAGATAATGAGTTCCCGCTGAGGCCATGATATTAAATCTTCCCCTTGGGGTGGCCCAAAAATAATAAGTAAGACTTACCTTGATACCCGCATATTTATATTTGCCTGAGATCTCTTGACTAGTGACCTTAAAAACTGGCGTTACTAAAATATTTTGATCAGGCTGCAAAACAGCAATCAAAGTATCTACATTTCCTGTAGTATAAGAGTATCTCGGACTTTGCTGCACTTCCATGACGGAAAGCTGAGCATCCATGAAAAGATTAGGAGCTATTGCTTTCCCAACACCAAAAGCAAACCCAAATCCTATTTTTTGAAATGATGCTGATTTATCAATACTCGTTATTAGTACTTCATCATTGACAACTGGCCGAACTGAATTTGTTAAATAATTGGCAGTAAAGGATGCGCTTAATCGCCATTGATCCAGTTTTATTCCTTTTTCATTTTCAATAACAGTTGAACTATCCAACTCTTCCTGCTTAATCTCTTCTGCAATTACTATTTCTTCTGTTTTAAGCTGGCGGGGAAACGAATCAACACTAATATTCATTTTATATGAATCCTCAACTTGAATATCCCTCAACGTCATTTTCCTTTCCGCACCCTCTGATAGTGAACTGTTGTCAACATCATTTTGCGAAAGCGCTACAATTTTTTGTGGAGACTCCGATCCATTTTCTGAATCCACTTTAAAATCATTTGATGCTTCACGTTTCCAAGCAGAAGCCCCATCGATATTAATATTCTTATTTTTAACTATTGGGGGTTGTACATTTCTTTTCCGGTCATCAGATATTGATTCATCACCGAGAGTTATTCCTTCTGTTGAAGTAGTTTTTAAATTCTCTTTAGAAGAGTTGCGTTCCTTTTTTTCAGTATCTACTATCAACGATTCTTCTGCAATCGGTTTTTCGTTTAGCACAAGCAACTGCCTGGAAGGTAATTCCTTAGTAACTCCTATTCCATTTGAGTAGAATAAGTAGGTCGAAACAGGAATAAGAATAACCAAAGGCTTCCACCAATTTTTTCTTAACCACACAACCTTTGCGGGTGGTGAATGTAGTTCAGGTTTAATATTATTCCAACCATCTATTGGTGGGTCAGCCTCCAGATCGTGAAGACGTTTTCCTATATCGTCAAAATCTTTATCTTTCATGCCGCTGAGATTAATCTGTCTTCAATAAGTCTCTTTAGGTAGGTTTTCGCTTTCGATAACTGAGATTTTGAACTGCCCTCGGCAATGTTCAGCATCTCAGCAATTTCATTGTGATTATACCCTTCCACCACATGAAGGTTAAAAATCATCTTATATCCTTCGGGTAATCGGTTGATAGTTTCAAGAAGCTCCTGATTGGATAAATCTGAGATTATATTATCTGTTGAACTGAGTATCACTTCAGCATATGACGAATCCACATGATCAAAATACTTTCGGTTTTGATGGTAGTGGTTGATCGCAGTATTCACAAATATTCTTCGTATCCATCCTTCAAAAGAGCCGCCCTTCCAGGTATGAATATTTTTAAAAACTTTTATGAACGCCTCGTGAAAAATGTCTTCAGCTTCAAAGCGCGAGCGCGTATAACGCAAACAGATAGCCATCATCCTTCGGGAATAAAGCGCATAAAGCTTCTCTTGCGCAGAAGCTTTATTCTTTAAACATTCCTGAATTAT
This sequence comes from uncultured Cytophagales bacterium, assembly GCA_963787095.1. Classification (GTDB taxonomy): domain Bacteria; phylum Bacteroidota; class Bacteroidia; order Cytophagales; family Cyclobacteriaceae; genus ELB16-189. The sequence goes on from CAWBCB010000020.1 coordinate 5,057, forward strand.
CTCGTTCTCTGTCATGTAGTCAAATGAGAATACATTGGTTATTTTATTCTTATTCCTTTATTGTTATGGTGCAATAGGTCTCCATATCACCATCAGGTGTAAAAATTTTGTATTTGAAACGATCTGTACCAATAAATCCCTTTGGAGGAAAATACACGTACACAATATTTTTAATACTCCCCGAGTACGAATAGACCTTAAATGTGCCTTTCTCGGGAGAGGCTATACTATTGCCAACATATTGACAAACAGTATCATTTATAAATATTCTGATTTCAATAGGTTGATTTTTATTAGTCTCTACGGATTCGCCAACAAGTTGATAGGCACAGTTAGTAAGATCGGGTGGCTCTTCTATATGCATTTTGATACTTGAAGAAAGGCATTGGCCCTGATAGCAAGCAGTATAATTGAATTGATCCACGCCAATAAACCCATCATTGGACTTATAATACCATCCTTCATTTGGAATAAAACTTATAATACCATGAGCTGGATTGCTATACGTAATGTTTACTGGCACCTTAATACTATCATTCAACAATGGGTCTAATCTCACACCATAGGATGGCCCTCCACTGTAGATATATATTTCATCTGGATTGAGTTGAGTCTTAAAAAAGCTCTCCGGTATTGTATCCTCAAAAGGTTCGTTACAGCCGACCAGTGAAAGGAAAAGTAGAGAAGAGCATAATAAGGGGAGTGAAATTTTCATGATTATTAATTTAACTGTGCCTAAGACAGGCTGCTGGTAAAAAGGGTTGCCCGGCTTATAGAAAAATCATTCCTTGTTTTTTTGCTAAAATCTCCTTTTTGGATTCAGATTAGCAGTTTTTTGAACTGCCTGATAATCTGGATGATGGCTTATACGGAAACTCATTCATCATGTTCCTTCAGAATTAGACTTTTTGACTTTTTAGTAAGACTGGTAGAAAAGGCTTATGGGTGGAAAAGGCACTACAAGACCAGAAAATGAAATTCGACTTCATAAAAAATAGATTTTATTCTTAAATCATCCTCCATATATTTAAAAACAACTATCTCTATTCCATCATGAAATTACAATTAGCATCGCTCCTGATTTTGATTGGTTTTTCGCTTCAGGCGCAAGATTCCGATTTGCCCAACGATTTTCTTTCTAAGGGTTTTCATAAAGACCGCAGGGAACAACTAAGAGCGGGGCTACCACAAAATTCGGTAGCTGTATTTTTCGCAAACCCGGTTCGTAATCGCGCTAACGATGTAGATTATGTTTATCACCAAGATCCCGACTTCTATTACCTAACGGGGTATAAAGAACCCGATGCTGTCCTGTTCATTTTTAAAGATAAACTGGTAGCGGCCAATGGTTCTTCTTATAATGAAATTCTGTTTGTGCAGCCTCGTAACGCTATGCGTGAAATGTGGACGGGCCGAAGACTTGGTGAAAAAGGCACAAAAGATGTGCTGGGGATTGAGCAAGCTTTTAACAACAGCGAGTTTAAACGCTACAATGTTGATTTCTCAAAATTCGATAAAGTTCTATTCTTTGATTTTAAAAATGATGTACGCGACAACCCAAGAGATTCGTCTGATCTGTATGATTTAATTGCACAGTTTAAAGCCAAGGTGAAGTATCCTGAAAAAACGAACGTGTCACTTTCTGTGGAGCCCCCAAAAAATAACCTTGACATGAAAGGGTTGAATGATTTGATGGCAAAATTAAGAGGCATTAAAACCAAAGATGAAATTGAACTTATCCGCAATGCCGTTTCTATTTCTTGCCTGGGCCAGATAGAAGTTATGAAAGCAATTAAGCCCGGTATGTCCGAGCGTGAGATTCAGGGCATTCATGAATTTGTTTATAAAAAATATCAAGCCGAAGATTTGGGGTATCCCTCTATTGTTGGTGCCGGGCATAACGGCTGCATCTTACATTACATCGATAATTATAAACCGAGCGTATCATCCAAAGAATTAATACTAATGGATTTGGGCGCAGAGTTTCATGGCTACTCCGCTGATATCACGCGTACCATTCCTGTTAGCGGAAAGTTTTCCCCTGAACAAAAACAGATTTATGAACTTGTGTTGAAAGCACAGGAAGAAGCGATGAAGATCACTAAGCCAGGCACTCCACGCCAGGCCTTAACAGATACGTGCCGCGCAGTTGTTAATCGTGGACTGATACAGTTAGGAATTATAAAGAAAGATGAAAAGCATCTTTACTTTCCACATGGAGTAAGCCATCATATTGGATTAGATGTTCATGACCGTGGCGGACTTAATTTGGAAGAAAATAATACCGTTACCATTGAACCCGGAATTTACATACCTGATAATGCAGCATGTGATAAAAAATGGTGGGGTATAGCGGTACGTATTGAAGATGATTATCTAATTACTAAAGATGGTTATGAACATCTCTCAAAAATTGCACCTCGCACCGTTAAAGACATCGAAGACATGATGAAACAACCATCCGTGTTTGATAATTTCGATTTGCCAGATTTAAAAAAGGTGAATGAAAAATCTAAGTCAGGAAATTAACGAGAATTGAATAGACGTAAGACCGCTTTTAAGCGGTCTTACATCTAAACGTTATCTCATAATATTACATGATCACCAAAGCCGTAGTTGAAGATGCTCTTGAACTAAACACGTTAGTTAATTCGGCCTATCGAGGCGATACATCCCGCCAAGGATGGACTACCGAAGCTGACTTGCTGGATGGCACACGCATTGATGCAAAAGCAATAGCAGATTTAATTCAAACACCGGACACAACACTCTTAAAATATGTTGAAGAGGATAAAATATTAGGTTGTGTAGAATTAAAAAAGAGCGAAGGCAAACTCTATTTAGGAATGCTTACTGTTCGTCCTAATCTTCAAGGAAAAGGAATTGGCAAAGAATTATTGAACGCTGCCGAAACTGAAGCAAAAAACCAATCGTGCACTTCTATCTTCATGACGGTTATTTCGGTGCGCAAAGAATTAATTGAATGGTACATGCGGCATGGCTACCAGTTAACTGGTGAGCGTAAACCTTTTGCTTTTACTGACCCCCGATTTGGCCAGCCTAAAATGAAATTGGAGTTTGTGGTGCTTGAGAAGAAATTATTAGATCAAATAACCCAGCTATAAGCAATAAAAAACCATCCATTTTGATAATCTCAAATCCCGTTGACTAAAATACATTACACCTCCTCTTCTTTTTAATCACTTTCCCTCCAGTCTTTCACCCTTCAATTTCTCCCCTTCACCAGTGGAAATTATGTAATTGAACAATGTTTGATGGCTTTTCGCTCGATTCTCAGCCATCTCGTCAACATACATTGCCGTTCAAGCCTCAAAGCAAAAAAATGTATGAAGACACGATTTCTTATTACAGCCATCATGGGAATAAGCATGTTTGCTTATGCACAAGACCCGGCATTTAAAAGCGGAAAATTACCACTTACTATCACCCTATTTTCAGAATCGGTAAGTATGCCAAATTTTCGCAACTTCTTTAAAAATCCAAATCTGGGCATCCGCATTGGAACTGAATTATACTATTCCAAAAATGAAAATCGGCAATTGATTCAAACCCTTAATCTGGGATATTATTATCACAAAGATTTTCAAAACGGCTTGTACGTAAGCTCAGAGTTTGGCTACAGGAAATTCTTTAACAATGCCTTTGTAGATGCGACCGTGGGGGTTGGCTATTTATTGATTGACTCTGCGTTGCCTCGATACGAGTTGAAAGGAAACGAATACGAACGAATCGGGAACATGTTTGGCCGCATAATGCCCACTATCGGTTTAGGTGCGGGTTATCAATTTGATAACGTATCTGTTTTTAGTCGCTATGAAATGTTTGGCGAAGCCCCTTTTGGGTTAAATGGTGTGCCTGTATTGCCACACAAAGCACTTCATGTAGGAACGAGATTCAACTTAAAATAACATTATATGAAACGCTTTATCTTTTTATTGATTTTGTCACTCGCATTTGCTTGCTCCAACGAAATAGTTGTACAAATACCAGATGCAAGTGAAAATATCAGCTACACTAATCATTCAAAACATTTTGAATACCAGAAAGCATTAGACGACTACCGAAACAATACTAAATCTCCCGGCAGCATTCTATTGGTCTACAAACCTCTTGAAGACCTTTGGATTGGAAACTCTGGGAAATCCAATCTTGAGTATGGTAACTCAATTAATACAACCAGTCAATTTCGTACTGGGAGTGTAACGAAAATGTTTACAGCGGTGGTCGCTCTAAAACTTGTTGAGCAAGGTAAACTGTCGCTTGATGACAAATTAGCTGATCTACTTCCTTCTGTTAAAGGGAAAATTCCTCAGGCTGATAAAATTACAATTCGCCATTTACTTGCTCATTTGAGTGGCATCACTGATCCGCCCAACGAAAGCCTGCGCTATCAGGCAGATATCATCAACAATCCAGTGGGTATGTACTCAATGAGTCTTTCAGAAACGCTAGAGAAATACGTTTATGGAAAGGACTTGAATTTCATGCCCGGTTCAAGCTATTCATATAGTAATACTAATTACTGGCTACTCGGTGATATTGCTGAACACATAACAAGTAAATCACTTCAGCTTCTAATGGAAGAAATGATTTTCAGTCCATTACAACTTACTAACACATATATTGAAAAGCGTGATGATAGAAACGTGACGCGCGGCTATGCCGATTTATATGGCAATGGGGTTTTACAGGACGTATCCATATGGGATAAAGCCGAAGGGGATGGAGAAGCGGATGGGGGGTTGATAAGCACAGCCGAAGATTTATATAAGTTTATGGATGGACTATTTAATGGGCAATTAATATCAACAAGTACTCTTCAAGAAATGAAAAAAATTCAATTGCCAACTTGTAACACCCCTTATTGTGAATATGGACTTGGATTAGAAATATGGCGGACGGATGCCGGAACTGCCTATGGACATAACGGTGCCCTTGTGGGTATTGAAGCCAATGTATTGTTTTATGAAAACACCGGTGGCATATCAGTTCTCTATAAAAACAATGGCAATGGTTCTGACAAAAGTTGGTTGGATCAAATCATGAAATGAGTAATTCTGATCTGTAGCATCTACTACAGATCAGAATTAAATTTTCTGTCCTATCCAGGCTCTGAACTCCGCGGCTTTCTTTTTACTAACCGTCACTTCTTCGGAAAAAGAAGGTAACATCTCCAAAACCAATTTACCAGTAGCATCTGACTTAAACTGTTTGATTGTTTTAATGTTTCCAATCATTTGCCGGTTGAGACGAAAAAATGACCCAGGATCCAGTAATTCTTCCATTGTTTCTAGTGATACTGAAGAAGTGTATTCTTTGCCATCCGTAGTCTTTATAAAACTGACCTCGTTTTGTTTGTAGATGTAAGCAATGTCATTTGTTTGCACGGGCACCGAAGAAGTACCATAATTTACGATCAACAAATCGCGATAGCCAGAGGGCCTTATCAAATCTGAAGAGCTTGTGACTCCAGCCACAGAAGTTTCTAATTCACGCACCCGGTTATGCAAGCCCTCAATGGTATTTGTATAGTATTGCTGGAAGTACATGCCCGTATAAATCATATGAACAAGCGCGGTAAATAAAATCGTCAGCGGAAAGTCATAGACAAGTAAATAGGCTGTATTAAAATTATTCGGTCGGTTGATGATAAGCTCATTCCAGATATAAATCATGGATGCAACCAATGGCACCGTAATAAGCAACGATGCGAATGCCTGAATGATGAATCTTTGAAATCGCTGACTTACCCATGGATAACGTATGTCAAGATATTTTATTAACCATCTGTTTGTCTCCCAACTAAGTGCTACCAGCAGTGTGTTCCATACCAAATCACCATAATAAAGAGGTTGCTTCATCAACACTCCTATGGACTCATATTCACCAAAATGGCGAAGGATAAATCCAAGCAATGGATAACCAATAACGCGAAGCCATTTATCATGGTATTTAATTTTCATTTGTTCGGACTCTAAGATTGATTAAAGCAATGAATCATATAACCTCGCAATAAAAGCAACGCGAAAATTAACTCAATTTTTCAAGGTTATAAAGATTCGTTACTATGAAATATTTGTGAATGATTTTAATAAAAAAATCAAACCTTGAACATTTCACCAGCCGATTTTGTGGAACGTACGAAAATTTTTAAAGATCAGATATGAATCTTGTTTTTAAGAAAAATAAGAATGGTTTTCATGTGCCTGTTTTTGTGCATCTGAAACAAAGAAATTTACTATAACTAAACTACCTTCTTACGAATAAGTTTTGCGTAGGTGCGACTCACCGGAAAGCTTTTTCCGTTTTGCATTTTTACCACCATACCGCCATTAAAATGTCTTTCAATTTCTTTTAGCGAATTTACATTGATGATGGTAGAGCGATGCACGCGAATAAATTTGTCTGGGTTCATCAGCTCTTCCAGCTTGCCAATTCCACTTGAGCTTACAAACTGATCGTTTTTGGTTGAGATAACTGTATAATCTCCGGATGCTTCCAAATAAATGATATCTTCAACCGGAAGGTTAAATAACTTTTCCGATTTCTGAACAAACACATGTGAGTCGTAGGTGGTTCTTGGATTCACGGTACGAAGACTGTCTAGCAAACCTTCCAGATTTCCTTCCTCCATTTTCTTTTGTTTCAATGCACGATCTACCGCTAGTTTAAAGCGCTCCTGATCCAATGGCTTTAATACATAATCTACTGCATTTCGTTCAAAGGCCTTAATAGCATATTGGTCGTAAGCCGTTGTGAATATGACATACGGTTCATGCTCTATCTCGTCAAGTACATCAAATCCATTCATACCAGGCATCTGTACATCCAGAAAAATAAGATCAGGTTTAAGCTTATTGATTTGTTCTACCGCTTCGGTGCCTTTGCTGCATTCTCCAATTACCTCTATTTGAGGAAACGATTCCAGAAACTCCGTTAGCAACTCACGGGCAAGTTTTTCATCGTCAATAATTAAACAAGTTGTGTTCATATTAATAGTTGTTTACTTAGTTGTTTATTAAAACCTGCTCCAAAACAGGCTCACTTATTTTTTCAGTTACTACATGCTTGTCCTCCAAAATAAAACTTACCGAATAACCAAACTCAGTCGCTAACACCCTTAGGTGCGATCGAACTCCAAAGTAACTTTTTAATCGAAGGTCAGTATTCATCATACCCACTCCACTTGAGCTCCCATCCATTACTTTTATTGCTTTCGATCCTAACCCATCATCTTTTACTTCAAAGAAGATTACAGAGCCTGTTCGCTTAACGGTGAGTGTTATTGTACCACCGTCTTCCTTGGGTGCAATACCGTATTTAACTGAGTTCTCAACTAAGGGCTGCAAAATCATGGGCGGAATACTAATACCTAAACAGGATGAATCAATATGTTTTTCAAATTTCAGGCGGTCGCCAAACCGCACCTGCTGAATGCGAACATAGTTTTCTATAAATTCAATCTCGTGAATCAGCTTCACCATTTCTCCGTTATGTGAATCAAGTGCATACCTGAAAATATCTGAAAGCTGGCTGATCACCTTGCGGGCCTTTTCCTTACTGGAATGAACCAACGTACTAATGGAGTTTAAGGTATTGAAAAGGAAATGTGGGTTAATTTGAGACTTCAATAACGAAATTTGCATTTCTTTATTTCGGATAGCCAACTCACTTTTCTCCTTTTCTTGCTTTTCTAATCCCTGAAAATATCGAATCACATAATACACCCCAACCGTAATAATGTACTGATCATGAATCCGAAGCGCGTCCCAACTGCTTAACAAGCCAACCATGTATTCCTCCCAATGTTCCCAATACACAAAACCTTCCAGGTAATCGGTGAAGTAGTAGGACAGGGTGCCCATCACCAAAAAGAAAACAATAATCCCAACTATGTGGCCAGTCACTTGCCAAACAGGTGGAAACTTAAAGAGCCAATACGACCATAAAAATATGATCAAGATAAAAACGCATAGGGCTTCTAGTAAAAAAAGAGCTGTCCACAATACATAGTATTCTGGCTTTACCAATTTCCACTCTAAAACGGCACTGATTGTAAAATTGATTGCATACCAAAGACAAATGAAAAGATAAGCTCTTTTCCATATCCTCGGTATTGCGTCCAACCACTTCATAGTCAAGCAGATTATCTTATAAAATTAAACATTCGAAAGGAAAGCCGACCAATGTAAGAATTAACTCGATTAATAGAGTTTATACCTGTTTACTTACCTTAGCCGAACTTTATCAATACTGTATCTTTGACCTTAAACTGATAAAAACCAATCATTTCTTTACATGAGGTATCTATTTTCCCTTTGCGTTTTATTTCTTATAAACTTTGCGGTGCAAGGGCAAAAAATAACCCTTTCGGGGAAGGCGATTGACAACGAAACAAAAGAACCCCTTCCCTTCGCAACTATTGGCATTAAAGGCAAATCAATAGGCACGATAACAAACTTACAAGGTGAATTTGATTTTCATCTTCCGCAAGAATTTCAAAATGATTTGTTGGTGATTAATATGCTTGGGTATGAAACCTACGAAGCTCCCATTTGGACATTGATTGGAACGAAAGATCTCATAATAGAAATAAAAAAATCAACCCGGGTTTTACAAGAAGTTCTAATTTCTGATTCACTTAACGGAGGAGATATCTTACAAATAGCACTTTCGCGGATTGAACAAAATTACCCGATGCAACCTTATTTGATGGATGGATTTTACCGCGATATAAAAAAGGTTGGAGGCGATTATATTTCGTTATTAGAGGCAGCGGTAAAAGTATATGATGAGGACTACCGGGAACCTCGTAATAAATTTAAATTAAGGGAGCGTGTTGGGTTACTAGAGGTGAGGCGAAGTATTGGATATGCAAGCAAGTTTACCACCTATTTTGATCAGGATAATTTACTGGAAGATTTATTACTCCATAATAGTATTCGTTATCGACACTTTCCGGTAGAGGATGTTTTTTTCAATAGCTTAAAACGCGAAAAGGATTCTTACTATAACGGTCACGAAATATTTGTAGTAACCCATATGCGATCTTACTTTTTAAAAGTTTTTGTTGAGAAAGGAACCTACGCAATCATCCACACCGAATACGAAAGCAACCAGGAAGAAGACCTTACAAAAAAGCGAGGTTTAGAAAGTAAGTTTGTTAACTTAAAGCGAATCATTGACTTTAAACTTTATGAAGGAAAGTACTACCTAAACTACATTACAGTAAATTCTAAAGTAAACTGGTATAACATAAAGACAAAGGAACTTAAGTTTGAAACAGAACTAAACCAATCACTACTCATTAACGAAGTATTCCCAAATACAACCAATCGAATTGCTGTAACTGAGAAAATGAGAAACTACGGACTTCAATATCAAGACTTACCCTACAATAAAGAGTTTTGGGATAACTACAATGTTATAAAAGAAAGTCCATTAGATAGAAAAATTATTGAAGATCTTGAAAGACACGGCCCGCTTGAAAAGCAGTTTAAGGAAAATTGAAATTAAATTCTTTCGTGTATTGCCTCTGCCAGCAACTCCTCTTTATTAACAGGCACAACTCCTACATGTTGGCAAACCAGTCCACCACCTAAGTTAGAAAGTGCTGCGATTTGTTTTGTGGGTAAATTTAAAGCCACACACAAAGCTGCAATACTGACAACTGTATCACCAGCGCCTGAAACATCAGCTATCTCACGGGGGTGAGCGGGTAATGAAGCTTTCTCATTGTTATATTCAATATATACACCATGTTCAGACAAGGACGCTAAAACTCCGCTGATAGAAAGTTTCTCTCTTAATAAAAGAATTGCCCTTTCAAGTTGCTTTTGGTTTCCCGATTCCAATTCAACCTTCAATCCTTCCCGCATTTCTTTCAGGTTTGGCTTGAAGAGCGTTACTCCCTTATACGCTAAAAAGTTTCTCTTCTTTGGGTCAACCACCGTTGGAATACCTTGCTTCTTAGTCAATGCAACCGTTCTCTCAATGATGGAAGGATTCAACACGCCTTTGTCGTAATCTTCAAAAATTACTACTTGACAAGTGGGCAATAACTTTTCAATGCACTTCAATAATTCAGTTTCTTCGTTCGCATCAGCCACTTTATCCGACTCTTCATCCACACGTACCACATGCTGACTACTGGCAATAACTCTGGTTTTTACAGTAGTAGGTCTAGTAGTAGAGTTCACCAAACCCTCCGTGGGCATTCCTTGCTCTTTTAATATTTCTCGTAATCTTTTTCCCGCATCATCCGCACCACAAAGTGCTACTAAAACAGGAATTGCTCCCAACGCTTGAATATTTAAGGCAACATTGGCAGCGCCCCCTAAGCGAACATCGCGCTTCTTAACATTAACAACTGGAACTGGGGCTTCGGGCGAAATTCGTTCAACTGCTCCCCAGATATAACTATCCAACATAACATCTCCGATTATTAAAACCCGAAGGTTGTTAAAGGATTTGAAAATATCGGGTAACGATTGTTTCGTCATTTCTATTTAAAGTCTGCTAATGCTTTCTTCATTCTGCTCATTGCCTCTATTAAATCTTTTTCAGAAGCAGCATACGATAATCGAACACACTTTTCTTCCCCAAAGGCTCCACCGGGGACAAGCGATACATGACCCTGCTCGAGCATGAACAAACAAAAATCATCTCCATCTTTAATTGTTCTTTCTCCGTTTGATTTTCCATAGTAGTAGCTCACATCAGGAAAAAAGTAAAACGCCCCTTGAGGATAATTGGCTTTAATGCCTGGAATTTCTTTTAATAAATTATAAACTATGTCTCTGCGCTTATGGTATTGTTTTACCATTTCATTCGTTGGTGCCAGATCACCACTAATAGCAGCCAAAGCGCCACGTTGTGAAATTGAACAATTAGCAGAAGTGATTTGACCTTGCACTTTATTGCTGCCATCCGCAATCCACTTAGGGGCTGCAATGTACCCCACGCGCCAGCCCGTCATGGCAAAACCTTTTGCGAATCCGTTTACGGTAATGGTTCTTTCAAACATACCTGGCAATGAGGCAATACTGGTTTGATCTCCCGTGAAATTGATGTGCTCATAAATTTCGTCCGAAATCACTAATAAGTTGGGATGTTTCAAAACTACTGCCGCAATGGCTTCTAAATCTTTTTTAGTAAACACAGATCCTGTTGGATTGCAAGGCGAAGAAAAAATGATGGCCTTAGTTTTTGAGGTAATTGCCTTTTCAACTTGGTCACCAGTTACTTTAAAATCATTTTCCAGCGTTCCTTTTACGATTACCGGAGTTGCCTCCGTTAAACGAACCAATGCATCGTAACTCACCCAATACGGAGCAAAGATAATTACCTCATCACCCGGGTTAAGTAATGCTAACATCACATTGGCAATGGATTGCTTAGCACCGTTGGACACCACAATATTCTCAGCTTTGTACGGCACATTATTTTCTTTTTGGTATTTGGCCGCTAATGCTTCACGCAAATCAGGATAGCCTGCTACCGGAGGGTACGAAAAATACTTCCCTTCATCAATTGCTTTTTTTGCAGCATCGCAAATATGCTGTGGTGTTTTAAAATCAGGTTCACCCAGACTTAGATTAATAACATCGATGCCACGGTTTTTAAATTCGCGGGCTTTGGCCGCCATAGCCAAGGTTGCTGATTCTTCAATTGCGTTAATGCGGTCGGAAAGTTGATTCATGTTATTGATAGATAATGATTTCGGGAAAATTGGTTGATTTAAAGTCTAAGTAAGAGGTAAATTTAGAAATCTTGCAGTGGCCATCACAATACAATCCGGAAGTTTCAACTTACTATTCTTACGAATTGAAATTACCTCCAGTTTAATTTCATCATTAATATCAATAACAATACAATCCTGAATAAACTTTTTAATTTCTAAGGACTGAGCTGTCGTAATACCTTTAAAGGCCAGTAGTTCTAACTGAGAAATAAATGAAAGGTAAAGCTTCCGTTGATAAAGTAATTCCGATAAAACCTGATCACCCCTTAGTAGATATAAAACAATGTTTGTGTCAAGAACAACACTATTCCCATTCATTCCTAAGTTCTTTTTGGATAGCCAGAGGGTCCTTTTTCAATTTAATGACGCCACAATATTTGCGAGTGTCAACACCTTTAGAGATTAGGGCGCGGTCAAATAGTTTTGATCTATCTTTCTTTTCGGATTTTCGCTTGATAATGGTGGCCATGCCTCACTAGAATTCTAGGCATAAAAGTAAAATAATTACAAGGCTTAACCAAACAGTGTTCTTCCCAAAATACTCCGCCCCAGCGTAATCTCATCGGTGTATTCCAAATCGCCACCCACCGAAACACCGCGTGCAATCGTTGTAACCTTGACGGGATATTCTTTTAGCCTGCGATTGATATAAAACGCTGTAGTGTCACCTTCCATGGTGGGGCTTAGTGCCAGAATGATTTCAGAAACGCTTCCGTGTGCCTGGGTTACCCGTTCTATCAACGAATCAATTTTGAGATCAGATGGTCCAATTCCATTCATGGGTGAAATAATTCCGCCAAGCACATGGTACACACCAGTAAATTGTGACGTGTTTTCAATCGCCATTACGTCTTTGCTTTCCTCCACCACACATAACAAGCTTTTGTCTCTGCGGTGACTGCGACAAATAGAACATTCTTCTTCGTCTGAAATATTATGACACGTTTTACAGAATCGAATATTCTCCCGCATCTTGCTCAAAGCGTCCGTAAGCGAAGCTGTTTTTTGTTTGTTTTCTTTAACAAGATGTAATACTAATCTGAGTGCTGTTTTTTTTCCAATACCGGGAAGTTTGGCAATTTCATTCACGGCATCTTCAATCAGTTTGCTAGGAAACTCCACAACAAGTTTTGCTTAAGTATTTTGAATTTAAAGAATTCGCGCATCAATGCCCGCATCTACAATGGCTTCGCGCATCGGTTTTAACTCATCCATCGATCCGGATTTTACGGCACATTTTCCTTTGTAATGGATTAGCCAAGTACACTGTTCAGCTTGCTCAGGGGTATGCTTGCATACTCTGATCAGCGTTTTAATAACATGATCAAACGTATTGAAATCATCATTGAATACAACCAGATCGTTTACATCGGTAACAGCAACGACTTCTAATAGCTCGGCTAACTCTTCTTGATACGCTGACTTCATGGGGAGAGTTTGTATCGGTTCGACCACAAAAGTAAAAAATTTGAACTTGATTCCTCGTATTTTACTAATCCAATTGCTTTTTCCTTTCTTTACAATTGTCAAACCGCGTTTATGAATCCTCTTCTCGTTATATCGATCATTCTGCTTTATTTCTGTGTGTTAATTGGAATATCCTTTCTCACATCAAAAGGAGCCGATTCTACAACCTTCTTTACAGCAAACCGTCAATCACCTTGGTATCTCGTAGCGTTCGGCATGATTGGCGCATCGCTTTCAGGAGTCACGTTCATTTCTGTTCCTGGCAATGTTGGCAAAATTGGTTTTTCCTATTTCCAAATTGTGTTAGGCTATCTTGTGGGCTATTGGGTAATCATTGGTGTGCTGATGCCTTTGTATTATCGACTTAATTTGGTTTCCATCTACACTTATTTAGAACAGCGATTTGATAAATGGTCGTACAAAACCGGGGCTCTTTTCTTTTTAGTTTCACGAACCATCGGTTCTTCGCTCAGGCTTTTCTTAGCGGCAACTGTTTTACAATTATTTTTGTTCGATGCCTGGGGCGTTCCATTCATAGTAACAGTTGCTGTAACCATTGCGTTAATTTGGGTGTACACATTTAGAGGCGGAATAAAAACCATTGTTTGGACGGATACCTTTCAAACCTTCTTTCTGATTACCGCAGTGGTAGTTGCTGTAATAAAAATTTCAAGCGATCTCGATTTTAGTTTTTCAGAAGTCTTTGCTGCCATCCAAAGTAAAGGGTATGCAACTATTTTTCATTTTGAGGATGTTAATTCAACTCTCTTTTTTCCAAAGCAATTTTTTGGTGGTGCGTTTATCGCGATTACTATGACGGGGATGGATCAGGAGATCATGCAAAAAAATCTTACCTGCAAAACATTGGGCGATGCACAAAAGAATATGTTTTGGTTTAGTCTCACACTCGTTTTTGTAAATCTTCTTTTTTTAACACTCGGAGCACTGTTATATATATATAGTGATCTAAAAGGGTTAGCAATACCGGCTTATTCCGATGAACTTTTTCCATCCTTAGCATTCAATCAGTTGGGGCCTGTGGTTGGAATTTTCTTTCTACTGGGCATTACTGCCTCCTCATACGCCAGTGCCGACTCAGCCTTGGCAGGACTTACCACTTCTTTTTGTATTGATTTTCTTGACTTTAAGAACAAAGACGAAAAGCTCAAGCAGCGACAAAAATTTATCGTTCACGTTTTTTTCTCGCTTGTTTTTTTGGTTGTAATAATCATCTTCAAAGAGATCAACGAGAAGTCAGTGATTGATGCCGTGCTACAAGTGGCTACTTACACGTATGGCCCCTTACTTGGACTTTTTTCTTTTGGCTTGTTCACCAAAAATCAAATTAAAGGAGTGGGTGTTGTTATCGTCTGTCTGGCAGCACCTCTATTGAGTTACCTGATAAGTTTAAATTCTGAAGCCTTGTTAGGAGGTTATAAGTTTGGGTTTGAAATTTTGATTGTGAATGGGTTGATTACTTTTCTCGGATTGCTCGCCATCTCAAAGAAATAAAAAAAGAGCCGCACATTTGTGCAAGCTCCTTTTCGATTAAAAAACCAACTCAATATTTTAGGTATTGATATACTCAATATCAACCTCTACTTCCCCCTTTATTACCTTTACCATATAAGTTCCTGGTGGTAGAAAGAAGAAATCCACTATCGTCTTTGCTTCTTCTACACGTTCAGTGGCTACAGACTGATGCTTTTCATTTTCAACCTTTATGGTGGCGCCAATCAACTCCTCACTACATTTGAAATAGAGAATGTGCCTTTTAGTAGATAATATTTTTATCGATGGAGATGCTTCTTCGGTAAAAGCCATCGTCACCATCATTACTGAAATCAAAAAAACTAAAACTGAATTTTTCATAATTATTTATTTACAAACTCAAACTTTTTTACTTGGTCATCCTTTTTTACAACGATCGTATAAACACCAGTTTTCACATCACAAAAATCAATGATCATTTTTCTTCTCATTAATCGTTGCGCAGTTACTCGCTTTCCATCAGCCGAAAGAACTTCTATCCGCCCTCCTCTAAACTCTTTCTCAACCTTAAAAACAAACACGTGTTTATTATTCGATTCGGTTATATCCACCTGCTCATTATTACTTGCTGCGAAAGCAGAAGAAGATGTGATCAGGAGACCAATAATTATTTTCACGGTGGTTTTCATAACAGATCAATTGGTATGGCATGTATAAGCCAACTACCTTGCCATCACCAAAAAGCTTTATTTTGATTTGTTTTAAAGGGCTGTGGCTATTTTGATGCTCCCACAATGGGAAGCATTGTCTTATAATAGCTCTTTGGCGGGATCCCAAAATCTGCTTTGAAAATCCTGAACCTGATCCTTAACCACTTTCACTCCTTCTTTTTCGAGTCTCGTTTTCATGGTAGTTGGCGTCTCGAAGTGATGTTTACCCGTCAGCAATCCTGCACGATTAACCACCCGATGAGCAGGAACTTTTTTATTAGAATGTGCTGCGTTCATTGCCCAGCCCACCATACGTGCACTCATCTTGGTTCCTAAATAGCTGGCAATGGCTCCATAGCTGGTCACTCTTCCTTTCGGGATAAGCATGACGACTTCATACACATTTTCGAAAAATGAATACTGTCCCGATATATCCCTTTTCAATTTTGACTTTGCCATAATTATAATACGAAGTGGTTCTAAAATCCATGAATGGGTGCAATTCCATCTTTAAACATTTAACTTTGCATCCTTAATTTTAAGAACCTATACTAAAAATGAAATATCGGCTCATTCTGCCCTTTTTACTTATATCTATTTCCTTTTGTTTTGGCCAACAGTTGATTGTTTCTGACACAACCAATTGGCACTCCTTGCGGGAGGGAGATTTCCTTTCCTTTAAAATTACAACAACAGATTCTATACCTCCAAGATTCTCGCTAGAAGGCAATAATGGTTATGGAATTCAATTCGACACCTTGGGTGTATTTTTCTGGAAACCTTCTTATAAATTGGTTGATCGGCTTGAAAAACAAAAGGAGGTTACAGTGCTTCTTCAAGCCGAGTGGAAAGATGGCAGAAGGGTGCGGAAGCCCCTAAACTTTACTGTCCTTCATCAAAACCGACCCCCTGTTGCAGAAGATCTGCCCATCTTCTATGTAAAACAATCATCTACCAATAGTTATCAGATTTCCGATCAGTATGTTCAAGATCCCGATGGAGATCCGTTAGTATTTAAATCCATTCAATCTCAATTACCAGAAGGAATGTCGCTATCATCGTTGGGTCTGCTTACATGGGCTCCTTCCCGAAATCAATTTAATTCACTTAAGAACACACCTCTGCAAATTGAATTTATTGTTCAGGATCAACCTGAGAAGTCTGAAATCAAAGGGAAAATTAAAATAGCTCAAACGCAACTTGATTTGCCTCCAGAGATTTTAATAATTCCTGGTGACAGCACATTTACCATCAAAGAAGACGAACGAATTCATTTCAAGATTTATGTCTCTGACCCTAATGGAGATGAAAACATAAGCAACGTTGGCTTTGTTTGTTCCGATGGTCGTGTAAAAGCTGAAAGCCTTGTGCAGAACACGTCTGTCCAATCAGAATTTACCTGGTCGCCAGGTTACTATTTTGTTGAAGAAGTTGAAAAGGTGAAAGAAGTTGAAATTATTTTCTTTGCGTTGGATAAATCTAATAATCGCGTACAAAAACGAGTAACCATAAAAGTGTTTGATACTGAAAACCTGGAGGAGAAAGATAAGTTTCTTTATGTCAAGTATAAAAACTCGCTTATTCAGGCAAAATCATTAATTGATTTACTAGATCAAAATCATGAAAAACTAAATAAAGCCTACAAACAGGCGAAGAAAGGGAAGAAAAACCGATCGATATTAAATGCATCCTTAGGAGCAACAACCGGGTTAGCACCGGTTGCTTTTGCTGACGAACCCAGTACATATAAAGCTGTATCTGCCATTGGGGGCACTACGGTATTAACCATGGGAACACTAGAGGCTACTGAAGTAATTGGTAAATCAAAGAATGACATTTTAGAAAAATTGAAGATCAATGTAGAAATACGAAACCAACTACAGTTAGAAGCCGATAATTTTGCGCGTAAATATTCTTTAAAAAGCACACGAAGAAATAAAGAGTTTGACCTCGATCGTGATAAGTTGCTCCCGATTATTAACAATCAAAAATTAGTGATTCTTGAGTTAGATGCCAGTAAGCCAACCGAGCGAAATTATGATAACAAGGATCTAAGAAAAACCTTCCCGGATTTCAGCGATCAATGAGTTATTTCTACGGGGCTTTTTGCAGAAACCGAATTTCCACTTACTTTTGCAGTCCTCAAAAAGAGGAAAATCGCATACAGAGGAGTGGTAGAGCGGTTTATTGCACCGGTCTTGAAAACCGGAGAACCTTTACGGGTTCCGGGGGTTCGAATCCCTCCTCCTCTGCCAGTATCAATATCAAAAGTTAAAAAAGCCTGCAAATCGTATGATTTCAGGCTTTTTGCTTTTAGGGACTTATCAAATTATTCAGCAAGTAGCTATTTGTTGGTGAGTTAACTGGTGAGTACTCTAAAATCTTAAAAAAAGACTCACCAGAATTCGCATAACGAATACTACCAATTTACAGAGGATTTGCCGGGATGTAAGCGTATATAAATCTCAGCACAAGCCAAACGGAATCTAGATCGATGGAACAGGGTGGCAGTTCGGGCAGTTGAAACAAAGGAAGATGAGTAAACGGTTAATATATACCTTGTAATTCCGTAAGAGATTCGAAGTGCATGCCGACTCAATGAAAACAGTAGACTTTTCGCTAACGGGTTGGTAAGCACCCTCATCTAAAGACCCATCACTGCACGTGTATGATTTATAGGTATACTCCAAATTTACCCATGAGTCATCTTGAATCTAACTCAAAAACTATTCAAATGATTTACGAAGTCTCCTGAGGGAACGAAATTCAATCAAATTTCTTTCGATTGAATTTGGTTTAAGACTGTTCGTAATTCATGCCCTCGATGAAGTTGTAATTCAACAATTAGATTATTTAAGTGTGTCTTTCGCTACAAGGTCTAGCCTATTAACATTCAATCCTCTTCAATTATATTTAAAAAAAAATAGATATGCGTTCCAAGTCAACAAGTAAGAAGTTTCCACTTGATCCGGAGTTATTCAACTCCATTATTGAGGTTTCTTCTGAAATAACCTGGGTGCAAGACCTCAAAACCGATAAAATTTTCTGGGTGGCATCAAAAGCAAATCGGGAAAAATTTCGAATTCCTGAAGAAAATAGTGAAGGGTTTTGGAGTGAGAATATCCACCCAAAAGACAAGGGGAAAATCACAAAGAAATATTACGAATCCTTAGCCGACCCTACCATTACAGCTTATGTCCGCGAATTCCGATTTAGAGCTGCTGATAATAAGTGGCGCAATGTCCGTGATAAAATAGGAATCAGTCGCAGCGTAACAGGAATGGCTACTCGTGTAATAGGGGTTTGGGAAGACTTTACAGAAGTTGTTCAAAAGGAGAGAAAAGCGAAGGAGCTATTGCGTGATCTTGAAAAGGATAAAAATCGGTTCAAGATTATTTCCGAACTATCCAATGCAGTGATGTGGGAAGAAGATATTAAATCAGGACAGCTATACTGGACAGCTGATACTAAAACATTGATTGACTTTGGTTTGAATGGAGAGAATTTTACGGTAGACGATTGGGTAAATCATATTCATCCCGATGACTATTTAAGGTCTGCAAATCGTTTCAAAAAAGCACTTCATTCTTCTGACAGAATATATAATGATGAATATCGGATTGTCAAACCTGATGGAAGCATAGCGCACATTGTTGATCGTGGAATGATTATTCGTGACAAAAATAATGTCGCGATACGGGCAATTGGTGGATGGGTAGACGTAACCAAGGAGAGAACCCATGAAGAAAGTATTGCCCGAACTCTTGTTGAACAATTGAACCTTAATCAGCAGTTAGCAAAGGGCGAAGCAGAACTTGCCACATCAGAGGAAGAATTACGAGAACTTAACTCAAAGCTCTTATCTATTAATAAAGAGCTTGTTGAGCGTGACCAAATTATCTCTCGACTACAGAGTCTTGCAAAAATTGGAAGTTGGATTTATGACCCTTTAGAAAAAAAATTCTCATTTTCAGATGAGATTTATCAAATCCATGAAGTAGATAGTAGTTACGCTTTAGAAAATCCAGAGGTCGTTCTTCAGTTTTATGAGGGCACCAAGCAAGATTATGGTTGCTGACTTAATTGAGGAAGCCAATGCAGGAAAAATCGATCCGTTTGATATTGTTTTGAAGATACAAACCCCACTGGGGCATCAAAAATGGGTACGGGTATGCGGGTGGCTAGCTGAGGGTAATCCACCTAAAGTATTCGGACTTACTTATGACATCACTTATTCAAAGGAAGCTGAGCTCCGATTGAAGAGTAGTGAACACAAGTTTTCAAGCACTTTTCATGGAAGTCCGGATTTAATGATTTTGATGCAAAGAGACGATTGGATAATTGCCGATATAAATGGCAAAATATTTCCAATGCTTCACTACACACGTGAGGAATTGATGGGAAGCTGTGCTAAAGATTTTACTTTTTTTGTTCATGAGCATGAGCGCCAATATTTTTTTACTCAGTTTTATGCAAGTGGGAGTGTTGAAATGGAAGCCGTATTGAAAAGAAAAAATGGTTCCACAATGCAAGCACTCTTGTCATTTAACACATTAGAGTTTGAAGACAAGAAACATATTCTGGCTGTCATTAAAGATATTAGCTCCCGAAAGGCAGCCGAAGAAAGATTTAATAAGGCATTTGATTTAAGTCCTGACCTGATGCTTATTTTTCGTGAGCGCGATTTAATTCTTATAGAATGTAACAAGAATGTCGAGACCCTTTCCGGGTATAAGCGCAATGAAATTATTGGCAAATCAAGTATTGATTTTAATTTGTGGGCAATCTCCGAAGATCGAATAGCTTATAACAACCAGTATTTTGGTAAGGGGGGCGCAGTGTTTATGGAAACTGAGTTTTTACGAAAAGACGGAACCACTTTTAAAGGCAACATTTCTGCAAAGAGAATTAGTTTGCAAGAGGAGGATCATATGCTCGTAGTAGTAAGAGACATCACTGAAAGAAAAATAGCCGAGCAAAAGATATTGGAGAGTGAGGCCAATCTGTATGCCGTCATTAATAATACAAACCTTATTGTGTGGTCGGTAGATAGGGAGTTTCGAATAATTAAGGCCAACAAACCATTTAGTGAATATGTTAAAGCTCGTTATAAAATGGAAGTCATTTTAGGGGATAAAATGATACCGGCTGATGCTAGCCCTTGCAGAGCAACTAAAGAACATGGGTACCCCGTTACGAGCGTGTATTGAAAGGAGAAAAATATCAGATTGTGGAGAATTATGATGGGCGCTCCGTTGAGTTTTCTCTAAGTCCGATAATAGAGGGAGCTCAAATTATTGGGGTGGTTGTATTTGCAAATGATATTACAGAAAGAGTAAAGCAAGATCAGGATCTTAAGAATGCGCTCAATAAAGTTGTTGAATTCAAACTGATCGCACTTCGATCAGTCATGAATCCACATTTTTTCTTTAATGCTCTTAGTTCTATTCAATATTTCATTGCGCAGAACGACCGTAAAAATGCAATCGATTATCTTTCTACATTCTCCAGGCTGGTGCGAGGAATATTAGAGCACTCAGTAAGTAATACTATAAAATTGACTGAAGAAATAGAACAACTTAAAAACTATATTGCGTTAGAGCGACTTCGCTTTGAGGAAAAATTTGATTCTCATTTTGAAATTGACGAAAGGTTGGATTTGAAAGGCACTGAAATACCATCTTTATTAATACAGCCCTATGTAGAAAACGCAATTATCCATGGGCTGTATAATAAAAGGGAATCTGGCACTCTAAAAATTTCAATTCAGAAGGAAAGTGATGCTATTCTTTTTGAGGTACTTGATAATGGAATTGGACGGGAAGCAGCACGGGAATTTAGAGATAAAAACATGGTAGGGCGCAAATCGTTAGGTACTGCCATTACAGAGGAACGGCTCAGTCTTATTAACAATCAATACAAGGTCTCCATTGAAGTGATTGATCTGTTTGATGAAAATAGATAAGCCCGCAGGAACGTGTGTAAAAATCTGGCTTAAAAATTAAGTTCAAACAATGCCACTAAACTGGCTCGTATGGAATTTTGATTCTTACCACTGTTCCGCACACCCCATCTTTACCCATAATATCCTCTATTTCAAATGATGATTTATTACCTTGGTTTATTAGCTTAAGTCTTTCCTCAGTAATGGTGCTACCCATGGAGGCGTGGGAATCAAAATTATATTTGCGAAGTTTTTTTGATTCTTTTCTTCCGATGCCATTGTCCTCAATCTCAAAAATGAGAATGCCATCGTTTTCATTAATCCGTATGAATAGTTCGCCATGGCCTTGTTTGTTATAGAGACCGTGAAGTATGGCATTTTCCACATAGGGCTGTATTAACAGAGATGGAATGACGATTGACTCTATTTCTATTTCCGGATCAACCAATAAAGAAAATGCAAATTTGTTCTCGAAGCGAGTCATTTCAAGATTAACGTAATTCTGCAACAGTTCTATTTCATCAGCTAGTTTAATCTTGTTGTTGACAGAGTGATAAAGAATACTTCTAATCAGTTTCGAAAAAGTAGCCAAATAATTCATGGCATTTAATCGATCACTTTTGGCAATAAAAAACTGAATTGAATTAAGGACATTAAAAATAAAATGAGGACTCATAACCGAGCGAAGCGCCATCAATTTCAATTCCCCAATTTTTTTATTTGCT
>CAWBCB010000021.1:0-102946 GCA_963787095.1 uncultured Cytophagales bacterium
TGAACATGTTGTCCATGATCTTCTGCGCCAGCTCGTTGTCGGCCTCGCGCACGAAGTCCAGCACCGCGGTCTCGGCGCTGCTGCCCAGCATGTTCAGGATCTCGGCCGCGGCCTTGGCGCCGCCGAGGTTGCTCTTCTTCATGCGCTCGCCGCCGGCCAGCACCTTGCTCATGACCTCGTTCAGGTCCTTCAGTGCCGACGGCTGGATGCCGTCCAGCGTGGCGATGCGGATCATCACTTCGTTGCGCTGGCGCTCGGTGAATTCCTTCAGCACATCGGCCGTCTGGTCGAAGTCCAGGTGCACCAGGATCGCCGCGACGATCTGCGGGTGTTCGTTGCGCAGCAACTCGGCCACCGAGCCGGCGTCCATCCACTTCAGGCTCTCGATGCCCGAGGTGTCGCCGCCCTGCAGGATGCGGTCGATCAGCAGCTGCGCCTTGTCGTCGCCCAGCGCCTTGCGCAGCACCGACTTCACGTATTCGTCGGTGTCGTTGACGAGCGAATGTTCGTTGGCCGCCAGCTTGTCGAACTTGTCGATGACCTGGTCGACCCGTTCACGCGTGACGGCCTTGAGCTTGGAGATGGCCTCGCCGAGCTTCTGCACTTCCTTCGGACCGAGGTGCTTGAAGACCTCGGACGCCTCTTCCTCGCCCAGGGACATGAGCATGATCGCGGCGTTCTGCACGCCTTCGTCGTCGCTGGCTGCTGCGGCCATGGTTCAGACCTCTCCGTTGACCCAGCCGCGCAGGATGTTCGCGACGGCGGCGGGGTTTTCCTTGGCCATCTTGCGTGCGGCCAGCAGTTTTTCGTCCGAGCGCGGCGCTGCCAGCGCGGGCAGGTCGTTCGGGCCGGGCAGGGCGTCGTCGCCGGACACCACTTCGTCGACCTGGCCACCGACCACAGGCGGGGGCGGGGGCGGCGGCGTGATCGCCGCCTTCACCGCCGGGCGCACCAGCGTGAAGACGATGACCAGCGCCACCAGGGCCAGCGCCGCGGGTGCGGCACCGGCGCGCAGCAGTTCCTGCAGCCATTGGCGTTCCCACAGCGGCAGGTCTTCGGCAGGCGTCGCCACCGGGGCGCGGAACGGCGCGTTGACAACCCGCACCGAGTCGCCACGGTCCTTGTTGAAGCCGATGCCTTGCTGCACCAGCGCCGTCAGCTTGTCCAGCTCTTCGGCCGACAGCGGCTCGCTGGTGGGCTTGCCCTTGGCGTCGGTGCCGATGCGGTGGTTCACCACCACGGCGGCGTTCAGGCGCCGCACCTGGCCTGTGGCGCCGCGGGTCACGCGCACGGTCTTGTCGACCTCGTAGCGGGTTTCGCTTTCGCGCCGGGCGTTGCCGGGCGTGGTGTTGGTGCCGCCAGCGGCCTGCAGGTTCTGCGCCGGGCCGTTGATCGGCGCGGTCGCCGGCACCGGCGGCTGGTTGCTGGTGGCGCCGGGCACACCGGTCGGCGTGGCGCTGCCGGGCTGGGTGGACTCTTCGGACTTGCTGGCGCGCACCGCGGCCGGGTTGTCGCCCTGGTTCGGCTTGAACTCTTCCGAGGTCTGTTCGGTCTGCGAGAAGTCGACGTCGGCGGTGACGGTGGCACGCAGGTTGTCGCGGCCGACCACCGGCTCCAGCAGGTCCATCACACGCTTCAGGTGGGTGGCCTCGACTTCGCGCAGGTACTGCAGCTGCTGCTGGTCCAGGCCCTGCTGCGCACCGCTGTCCTGGCTGGACAGCAGCGAGCCGTTGCCATCAAGCACGCTGACCGCCTTGGCGTTGAGTTCGGGCACGCTGGACGACACCAGGTGCACGATGCCGGCGACCTGGGCGCGGTCGAGTGTGCGGCCCGGGTGCAGCGTCAGCACGACCGAGGCGCTGGGCTTCTGCTGTTCACGGAAAAAACCGTTCTGGTTTGGCAGCGCCAGGTGGATGCGTGCGGCCTGCACCGACGACAGCGACTGGATCGTGCGGGTCAGTTCACCTTCCAGCGCACGCTGCAGGTTGATGCGTTCCTGGCCCTGGGTCTGGCCGAACGGTGTCTTGTCGAGCAGCTCGTAGCCGTTGATCGAACCCTTGGGCAGGCCGGCGGCGCTGAGCTTCAGGCGCAGGTCGTAGACCTGGCTGGCCGGCACCATGATGGTGGCGCCGCCTTCGCTGAAGCGGTAGGGCACGTTCATCTGCGCCAGCTTCTCGACGATGGCGCCGCCGTCCTTTTCAGAGACGTTGGCAAACAGGATCTTGTAGTCGCCCGTCTTCATGCTCATCGTCATGGCGATCAGCACACCGATCAGCGCGACGATGCCCAGCCCCGCCATCCATTTGGTCTTGGCGGGCAGGGTGGCCACACGGCCGATGAAGCCGGGGGTGGCGGGCACGAGTTCGGTCGCGCCTTGGGGAACGATGGCAGTCTCCATGGGAAGCGATTGTTGGCCGCTGCCCCGGCCGCCGGTGGTGCAAGAAGCCGGGCATTGCCTGCCTTGTTCCTGTCTTCCGGCGCGATCCGCCGCCCCTACAGTGACGTACCGGCTTTATCGGCACCATGGAACTCAAACTGAAACCCTTCGACTTCAACCAGGCAGTGGCCCGCGCCGGGCTGCGCCCGGACGGCACACCGCTGGCGAAGCCGGGTGCGCCGGCGGCAGATGCGGGCAATTTCCGCACCGCGATGGCCGACGCGCTGAAGGGCGTCAGCCAGACCCAGCTGGAAGCCACGCGGCTGCAGCGCGAGGTGTCGCTGGACAACCCCACCGTGAGCCTGGAAGAGACCATGGTCGCGATGCAGAAGGCGCAGATCGGTTTCCAGGCCACGCTGCAGGTGCGCAACCGCCTGGTGTCGGCCTACACCGACATCATGAACATGCAGGTCTGACGGCTTCCGGTCGCCCTGAGCAGCCGCCACGGGCGGCATTGACCGCGCCTCAACGTGCGCGCCATACTCGCCGCCCGACCTGTCGCGTGCGAGGTGTCCGGTGGATGACGATCTGATCGACAAGCTGCTGGCCTGGGCCAAGGTGCCCGCCGATCCGCTGAGTCCGACCGAAACCGAAAAGAGCCGGGTGCCCAAGCTCCGGGTCGATCTGGCGCTGCTGGCCAACGACGTTGGCGAGTCTGTCCTGCGCTACCGCAGCGACTTCAAGGTGCGTATCGACGACACGCAGTCGATGGTGCGGGCGACGAAGCTGGTGACCCTGTGCCGGCTGGTCGGCAACAACGCCGATTTCGGTGACAAGGCCTCGCAGCGGGCGCTGCGCCTGTCACGCTGGTACCGCCTCTTCGGCAACAAGGATCCGCTGGTGAAGAAGCTCTTCCCGGATCCGAAGGTGCTGTGCGAGATGCTCGACGAGATCTTCGACACTGCGCAGTCGATCTCGCCCGCCTTCCGCAGCTACTGCGGCGGCGTCGACGGCGCAGCCGAGAACGTGTATGCGATGCGCGAAGCGATGCAGAAGGCCGGCAAGGCGCGCACGATGGTCTACAACGTCATCCACTTCATGCACCAGAACGGCCTCGATGCGGGCACGCTGACTGGCGAGAACATCGTCAGCGTCATGGCCATGGCCAGCAAGGCGCCGCCGTACCAGGCCTTTGCCGGTTATGCGGCGTGGGGTGCGGGCAATCACAAGGACGCCGAAGAGAACAAGCGCATGCACTTCCAGAAGCATGTGCTGGACGCGCACACCAGCGACAAGGAAAAGCTGGAATGGCACGACGAGTGCCCGATCTGGTGGAAGACGCTGGGCATCCAGCTGACCCGCAAGGACGCGATGGCGCTGGCCTCCACCGCGATGGCCGGCAAGCTGAAGCCGATGTTCCCTGGCGGCACGGCCGACACCGATCTGTTGCCGCTGGGCAAGGTGGTGGCTGCGGTGAAGGCCTCGCGTGACGTCGGCGGCTGGGGCCAGCCGCTGCTGAACCACTTGTACGACAGCTACGGCGACATCTATGTCAACGCAGCGCTGACGATGAGCCGCAACATGACCCATGTGCTGGTGCACAGCGTTCCGCGCAAGCCGTATGCGGCATTCCTGAAGGGCGTGAACGGCGACTGCTACATCGGCGGGCGCATCGAAGGCGATGAACTGACGATCTCCACCTGCTTCGTGCCGAAGCCCGACGTCGACAAGGCGACGCTGCACGAAGACCGCAAGTTCTGGACGGTGGCGCCGCTCTGAGCGGCTGCACCCGGCGCGGCAGCGTCAGCAGTCGGCGTAGCCCGGCAGCTTGCCGGCCGGTGCGCAGATGCTGGCACGGCCCAGCGGCGACACATCCACGCGCAGCTGTTCGCCCTGGGTCGACTGGAACAGCGCACTGGCCGCCGCGGCGCGGCCGGTGGATTCGAGATGGGTGTTGGCGCCCTGCAGCAGGCGGATGCCGACGTGGTCGGCGGCGTGCACGGTTTTCAGCTGGCAGGACTGGCGTTCGCCGCAGCTGCAGCCTGGCGCCGTGGCGACGGCCCAGCACCAGTCGGTGCCGGTGCTGGATTCGACATGCAGGCTGGCACCGCGTTTGGCGGCTTCGAAGCGGGCCTCGGCCAGGTCGGCGGCCAGCGCTTCGGCCGCGGCCTTGAGCTTGCTGCGTCCGGCGATGCCGGCAAACGACGGCAGCGCCAGCGACGCCACCAGCGCCAGCACGGCGAGGCCGATCACCAGTTCCAGCAGGGTCAGTCCACGGTGTTGCATCAGCGGTTCCAGCAGCGTGGGCTGGGGCCGGTTTCGACGAAGCCGCTTTTCACCTGCAGCAGCAGCTGGCTGCAGGCGGTGTCGCCGGCCTGGGCGCCGCCGGCCAGCGCGGTGGCGCTGGCGCGGTAGCTGTCGGGCCCGGTGACTTCGATCGCCAGGTCGTACAGACCTTCGCCGCTGCGGCTGCCGATCTGCAGCGCGCCGAAGTCGGCGCTGTACAGGCCGTGATGGCTGCGCATGCGCTCCTGCGCTGCCTGCAGCCGCGTCAGCGCCGCCACCGCGTCGGTGCGGCGTGCATGCTGCAGCTGCGCCTGGTAGCTGGGCAGGGCGATGGTCGCGATCACCCCCGCCACCGCGCAGACCACAGCCACCTCCACCAAGGTGAACCCGGAAGCGCGGCCGGCACGTGCCGCAACGCGACCAAGCGGACGCCGCGGATCCGGCTCTGCCGGCCCGCTGGCGTCGCCAGTCGGCAAGCATGCCGACTGGCCCTCGCGGGCGAGGAGCAGTCCGCAGGGACTGTTCCTCGTCGCCGCTCGGCCCCTCCGGGGGGAGCGCCGAAGGCGCTATCGGGGGGGGGTCATTCCAGGGACAGCAAACGCCGCCGCTTCTGGGTCTGGTCGATCCAGCGCTGCAGCGAGCGCTCGGCGCTGCCACTCAGCTGGCCCCACTCGCAGCCCAGCGTGCTTATGCTTAAGCTATCGACTATGCTGCTCTTCACTACCAAATTAGCAGTTCCTCAAGAGCACCTTCAATGGTTGCAAATTCAAATCGATAACCGGCATCTAGCGAGGCAATTGACCTAATTCACCAATATACTATGTTGTCCTTTTATGACGTGCTATTGACCTATGATTGTGCGTTTAAACGCCCCACATTTGTGTTAACAAAAACAAAATCCACTTAAAAAAGCACCACTATGAATGCTACCCTGATAGGACTATTATCGAGTTTAATGACCATACTAATTTTTTCTTTTCTAAAACGATTTGACAAAAACACCATCTACGGTTTAATCCTCGTGGGCATTGCTTTCCTCTATATTGGATACACCTGGACAAACATTGAAGTTGCCCTTATAAGTTTCTTGCAAACATTATTCTTTCTGGTGTTCGCCTATTTTGGAATTAAGAAGAACGCATACTTTTTAGTTGCCGGTTATTTTCTTCACGGAATATGGGATGGTGTTTATCCTTTCTTTGGTAGTCCAGATTTACTTCCACCTGATTACGATTATTTCTGTTTGACGTATGATTTTGTTGTTGCCATTTATCTCTTAATAATTAACTACAAAACAAACAATGCTTAGTTTAAAAAAAACCAATTTCAATAATCAAATGAAAGCAATAGT
Organism: uncultured Cytophagales bacterium; assembly: GCA_963787095.1. Lineage (GTDB taxonomy): Bacteria > Bacteroidota > Bacteroidia > Cytophagales > Cyclobacteriaceae > ELB16-189. Next base: position 6,015 of record CAWBCB010000021.1, read on the forward strand.
TTACACCCAATATGGGCCACCAGAGGTTCTTCAACTCAAGGAAGTAGAAAAGCCTTTACCAAAGAACGATGAAATTCTGCTTAGCATTAAAGCTACTGCTGTCAATTCAGGTGATTGGCGACTTAGAAAAGCTGACCCATTTGCCTTCAGGCTATTTTTCGGTTTAATGAAACCCAAAATAAATATATTGGGTTCCGTTTTTTCTGGTGAAATAGAAAGCGTTGGTAGAGACGTTAAACTTTTCAAGGCAGGCGATGAGGTCTTTGGACATACGGATATGCGTTTCGGTGCTTATGCCGAATATATATGTTTATCCGAAAGCGGAACGTTGGCATTAAAACCCAATAGCATTAAACATACCGAAGCAGCCGTCATTCCGTTTGGGGCAACTACCGCATTGTATTTTCTCAAAAAGGCCGCACTTAAACCTGGGCAAAGAGTGCTTATAAATGGAGCGTCAGGAGCCGTTGGTAGCGCAGCCGTTCAACTTGCCAGGCATTTCGGGGCTACTGTTACAGGAGTATGCAGTACTGCAAATATTGATTTAGTAAAATCTCTAGGAGCCCATAAAACAATAGATTATACAAAAGAAGATTTTACACAAAATGATGAAAAGTATGATGTAATTTTTGATACCGTTAATAAAGTTTCGTTTTCCCGTAGTTTAAAATCGCTGAATAAAAGTGGATTATTGATTTTAAGTGCCGCTGGAATGGCAGAGATGGTTCAAGGATTTTGGACCTCAATAACAAGTAGCAAGAAAGTAATGACTGGTGTAATAAGCCATTCTGCAGAAGACATTATTTTTCTTAAAGAACTAATTGAAACGGGTAACCTGAAACCGGTTATTGATAAAGTTTATCCCTTTGTTCAAATTGCAGAAGCACACGCTTATGTTGAGAAAGGACACAAAAAAGGAAATGTTGCGATTTCGTTAGAACATCATTGAGAATAAAATTGTGTCTGATAGTATCGGCTGCTGGTGGCCTTCAGGTGCAATTAATTGGCAGGAAGCCTGTTGATGATGGAAAAATTGCATCAAGAAATGGTGCACGTAGTTTTAGCAATTATTTTACATCTCACCGGGAAGAACTTTCATCAAGCCCATCGGCCCTTCGCGAGGTTCTCCGGAAGACAGTCCTGATTGCCAAAGCACTTAACACGTGCCTCCCGAAGTTTCTAAAGGCAGATAACGCTCCCCATTATATAATTCTTCATTGCTAAGTTTCTGACTCGCAGGTATATTCAGCTCAGGCAAAAGTGAAACCCATAAAGTATTTTTCATTTTTCGTGACATAAATCCAGTATGACCAATTTTAGATACTCCTATATCCTCCGGATCAACCGCTATTATTTTTTTCTTAGCCCGAATAAAAAAATCCATTAACTTAGGTACGCTGCTGGCGTTGGCAATTGGGTCATCGGTAAACCAAATAGAAGTTATTGTTCTACTGTATGTACTGAATAGCGTATTTGGTACTCCGGTCAATTCGATACCCAAATAATTCTTATTTAAACACCATTTTCTCCATTGCATAGCCACACCCTTTGGATAATTCTCACCTTGCCTGAAAAACTTAGCATTAGTATATCCCCAAATAAAATTTGAAATGGGCAAGATGGTGTTAAGTAGGAATAGATTTTTCCATTTATCAAACGAATGCCCATCTCTCCAATAACCCGTAGAAGAAGCCAAAAAAATAGCGCGTTCAAAAAGATTCTTGTCTTTAATAAAACCAAATAATTGACTGCCTATACTATGTCCTAAAAAAATCAATGGAATGGTTGGACAATCTTTTTTCATCCATTTTCCTGCACGTTCAATATTTTCTACCCAGTCAAGCAGATCACCTGTAAACTCGGTAGGATTTTTCGACATGGATATTCCTGTGCCTTGATAGTCGATACAAAGTACCCTATATCCTTGTTCAGCCAACCATGCAGAAAGATTAAAATAGTAGTTTGCTGTAATCCCCATGGCTGGGCAGATAAGAACACTCCCCTTTAGTTCGGATGTTTCCTTTTCCTGATGCAAAAAACCTTTCAGGGAACCAACTGCATTTTGATGAATTTCAATAATTTTATTATCCAATGAATACATTGTTACGTAACGTGTTAAAGTAAAATTAACCTATATGTAGAGTACTGATATTTATTTGTGGTAGTGTCCGAGCACATCGTCCTTAGTACTTAATGCTACCCCCACCATTTCATCAATTAGATTCTGATCTACCTGTAACTCTTGCAAAGTAGCCACCAAATGTCCTGCTACACCATGAAAGTGTTCTTCGTTAATGTTCATGTGACGGTGTGCTTCTCTCATACTTTTACCCGAATACGATGCCATAGGAGCACCAAAGGCATAGGCTAAAAATGTTTTCATTTTACCCGACTGTGTATGAATATCGATATGTTTGAAAAAATGATTTATGCTACTATCGGCCATCACTTTTTTATAAAAAATATCCACCGCAGCATGTACTGCATTCATTCCCCCAATCCTTTCAAATAAGCTTTCGTTCATGATTATTCCTTTTGGTTATCAGGCGCAAACTCCTTAAAAAGATAATCTTTAAAGCTAACCTATGTTAGAAAAGCAGGGTCTTGCGAAGTCGGCTTAAACTTTCGGGGTGAATTCCAAGATACTTAGCAATTTTTCGAACGGGAACTTGTTGGATGATTTCCGGTCTTTCAGTAAAAAGTTCCATGTAGCGCTCCTGAGCAGACTTTGTTAGAAAATCCTTTTCGCGCTTGGTTTTAGTAATGTATATGGATTCCGTGACAAGTCTTCCCAGTTGATTTGCAATTAGTGAAGTCTTATACGCATGTTGCAGATCCGAATGATTTACAAATTCTAATTCGCAATCAACTAAAGCGGTGATTTGAACATCAGATGGTTTTTGAATAAGAAATGAGGTATATGAACAGAAAAAATTATTAGGTGTAAAGAAGTCGATTATTTTCTCTTCCCCTTCCTGTAAAATGGCCAATTCAACAAGCCCTTTAATAATAAAATATGCACGCTTCTCTATTTGCCCGTATTTAGTAATTACATCACCTTTCGCAAAGTTCATTTTCGAAACGGAAAAGGGCATTTCATTATTTTCCCCGAAATCTATGTTAAGGTTTGTGTTTATAAACTCAAGGATACCCATTAGAATAAACAATCGATGCTTGTACTCTGTAAAGATAAACGACTGTTACTGATCGTCTAAAAATAAAATGCTTACAAGTCAAAAATCTTTAAGCTTTCATAAATGACTTGAAATTAGCCTGGTTATGAACGCAGGCCGCTACAAAGCAGAAATAGACAAATTGAAGTAGTTTTTTTGGTGCAAACTCTCTAACATCAACAGGATTACCGCTGTTATCTAAACACTAGCTATTATTTTCTTAAGCCTGTTTCCTATTTCATTGGCTATCTCAGCTAATGCCTCATTTTCTACGGCCTGCATAGAAGCAACCGGGTCTACTGCTGAAACTTCAATCTCACCGGGTTTCCTTTCCTGAATGATTACATTACAGGGAAGCATTGCTCCTATCTTATCCTCAGCCAGCAAAGCCTTATAGGCAAATGGAGGATTGCATGCACCCAGTATTCTATAATTATAAAAATCAACATCCAACTTCTTCTTAAGTGTAGTTTTGATGTCTATTTCTGTAAGCACGCCAAAGCCTTCTTTTTTTAGCTCTTCGGTAACTTTTTCAACTACTTGATTGAAATCACCGGAAATGGTCTTGTTGAAATAATAATTCATTTTATAATGGTTTAATCTGAATGTACAATTTATTGGGCGGGTTTTTCATGTCAACCTTCCGCAACAATTTATTATATACAAAGCTAGTCAGACTCTAAGACTTACTCAGTAACCTATGTTACCCAGCGGAATGAGTTTGGTCATATTTCAAAGTTTTTTTAATCTATCCAAACTGAAATATTAAAGCCGCTATAAAAAAACTACTATTAAGATTTTGGCAAGCCTGCCTACGTGAAGTACTTCGGTAAAAAAACCTTAGACCTAAGTTATATCAACACAACGCTCGCCCTATTTAACTAGAGCCCCGCTGGTATTGGTAATGTTATCGTAAAGGTTGTGCCCTCTTTAAAAACTGACTTCACCTCCATCCGGCCTTTTAATTTCTCAACTGATTCTTTGGCAATATACAAGCCCAGGCCAGAGCCAGATTCTTTTTCGGTAGCGCGATAAAACATTTGAAACAGCTTTGATAGTTTATCGGCTGCAATGCCAATTCCATTGTCTTCAATACGGAGGGTAAGTGTTTTATTCATCACGCTTCCCTTGATTGATAAGAAAGGAGTTGGCTTGGATGTGTCAGCATATTTTAGTCCATTGGCCAGTAGGTTTGTTAATGAAATCCGTAACCGATATTGATCTGTGCGGATGTTTAGGTCTTTATCTATTTCATTTCTCCAGGCTATTAATTTATCCTTTTCGTAAAATTGTAAGGTGGCATAAATATCTTCTACAAATGAATGCAACGGGATAGTTTCATACACAATTTCTGTGCGGCTATTGCGCGCATAGTCGGTAACTTCGCTTATAAAATGCTTAAGTGAATTCACGCTCTTTTCTATAAGCTGTACCATGCTTTTTATTTCTGCTGGGTCATCGGTTAATTTTATAATGCTCACTAACCCGATAACAGAATTTAGGGGTGCTTTTAAATCATGTGAGGCTGTATACACAAATCGATCTAACTCCTCATTTGTTTTGATTAGCTCTTCATTTTGCGATCGAATTACCAAATCATATTGATACGTGAGGTAGTTAAAAAAATAAATGATGGCAAATAAGGAAATAAAGGTGACTGAAAAACTTACTTGCCTATCGAACTGAGTACCGTAAACCAACTGTGTGGAAGGATCCGTTGTTATGATGAAATACAAAATGAAACTGGTGATTGCACCACCGATGCCGATCCATCTTTTCCTATGACCAAATATAGCCAGTGCGGCAATACCTGCGAATATCAGGTAAATATCCATATAGGTATATAGGTAGTCAAATGCGAGGATGGAAATACCCAGGTTAGCGCGACCCAGTATTAAAAGTGTACCCATATAAAACCAACCGTTTCGAATTAAGATGAAGGATAGTGTATTAAATACGGTAAAACTTAGTAAGAAAATTAGTTTAGGTAGTTCGGGTTCCTGGTAGTATACCATTACGATCCAACAGGTACCTATGATGCTAAATATTAAGATAAAATAACCTGAAAGCAACACACGCTTGCGCTCTTCGCCCGAGTCAATTACCTGCTTACCCAGGATCCATTGGTTAATTCGATTCATGAAGATTAGACTAAAGTCTTAAAGATGTAAAAGTAACACGTTTTTATTTAGAAGTTCACCGATGTTCACTTGCAATAAACCAATGTACTCTTGCACTTGCTTAAGTGTTTCACACATGAAGTATTAACCACGATCTACATGACATTTATAAAGTGAGTAGTGGGCTCTCACTGTTCTTCCATGCGCCTTAATAGCCGCTCATGCATAAAGTCTTGATAAACTGATATTTTCTTTAAACCTTTTGATTATCGTATTCAATCACCTGCCGTATGCACCAGAACTGATATATTTACGCATTACTTTTCTATTGACTTAATTTCTTCATATTCCACTTCCTCAGTCTTTTCAGTTTTGCCAGTTGAACCTGGGACAGAACACCCAGCCACTCCGCAGCATCCTGTGTTGGTTGCCGCCTGATACAAAAAGAAAAAGGAGATAAATCCTGCCAGTACATCATGCCCTTGCATGGCTTGAACGCCCATGATCAACCCAAGCCCCAAACGCAACCAACGCATAACATGCCAGTTGGTAAATAAAGTATCTTTAATGTAATGCATCGATTAATCTATTAACAGGTATATTTTTTATACTCAAAACTAAATCATTGGATATAAAAGTTCGGTGATCTATGTTACACAGGATTGAACCTGCGCTAATTTGCTGAACAGCAAGGATATGCTATCTAATTAATTGCGACCTTCATTTTTTTAGAAACAATCAAGGTATACTCACTACCCGAAACCCACGGGCATACGCACTGAAATAATACGAGTCGTTGGGTTTAGCTTTCGAGCGCAAGGAGATGTTACAAAATTCGTCTAGGTCTTTGTACGAACAACCTCTTATCACTTTTTCGGTTCCTTTGGAAGGGCCTGTTGGATTTTCTAGATCTTCACCACTGAATAACCCAAACCAGTCATAGCACCATTCGGAAGCATTTCCGGTCATATCGTAAATACCTAATTCATTAGGTTGGCGGGTCGCCACCGGATGAAGTTTCGTGTCTTTTACTGCAATAAGAAGAACTGAAGTCCTTTTAGAATCCGAAGAATTACTATACACCCAACCCACCGAATCCAATACATCTCCCCCACTATACTTGTAGTATTTGGTCAACTCACCTCCCCGTGCGGCATATTCCCATTCTGCTTCTGTGGGTAACCGATAATGTTTGCCTGTTTTCTCACTAAGCCATTTGCAATAGTCAGTCGCTTCACCCCAGCTAATACTGGTGATCGGATACATGTCATCAAGCTTGGTTTCTGGCATTGCTAATTTTTTTTCACTACAATAAACTTTCCATTGTGCCAGTGTAGTTTCAGTTTTGGCAATAGTAAAATCCGAAAGTGTAGCAGAAAATGATTGCATTTTTTCCTTGCGCTTTCCAGTGGTGGGTTCCATGGTAAACTCACCACCTTTTACAAAAATCATCTCAGGAAGTGACTGCGCCATCACGCTTCGCACTTCCAGCAACATAACAAACAAGAAAACCATCAGTAGCTTGAGGCTTAAAAAAATCCAGCGTTGTGATTGCATGAGTGGCTTTTAAAATTCTGGTGTAAGATGTATTTAAATACAATTACTTTACTCTAACAGCTAAAAAAAATTATTTCATTCACAATATAATAATTCAACTGTTCGGCAAGGGCGCAGTGATAGACGGACAATAAATATGAGAATTTTTTAATCCCTCACAAATGTTATTTAAATTCGTCTATGCCTCCTAGCAATGAATAGTGGTGACACCCGTATCTTTTATGAGGCCACTGGAATTCTACTTTTTAATTTTGATAAACATGATCTCGTGATTTTAGATTAATTTTATTTTTGACTTCCTTCACATCTATGTCGCCTATAACCTCACTCGCTCGTTTATTAATTCTTTTTGCCCTGGTGTTTTGCGTGGCCTGCAGCAAGCCGCCAAGACCTGAAGGCTTTCAGATTGAACCTGGCCTTACACTTACCCGTGTGGCTGCCGAGCCACTTATTAAAGATCCTGTTGATTTAGAGTTTAATGAATTGGGAGATGCTCTTGTGCTGGAAATGCCGGGCTATCCGTTTGAAGACCGGCAAAGCCGCATTGTGGTGTTGAAAGATAACAATAACGATGGCGTGTACGATGATAAAATTGTGTTTATAGAAAATCTGCAGCTAGCCAACTCTTTTGTACCCTATAAAAAAGGTGTGCTCGTGGCCGCTCCTCCCTACTTGCTTTTTGTGCACGATGACAATCAAGATTATAAACCCGAAAAGGTAGATACGCTCATGGGCGGATTTTCTACGGGCAACCTGCAACACAACTACAACGGTCTTACGCTTGGGCTGGACAATTGGATTTATGCGGCCAACGGTGGCAATGATGGAGCGCCTTATTGGATGAATGACACTACTACCCGCATGGATCTGCGCGGTCAGGATTTTCGACTAAACCTGGAAACCAGAGTTCTGGAACGACTGGGAGCGTCTTCAGGCGGATTTGGTCTGGCCACTGGATGAATATGACCGGGTATTTGAAACGCACAACACAGAACATATCTCGCATCTGGTGTTTCCCGATCGGTATGTGCAGGATCGTAAACTATTGAAAGAACATTTGCTCGCAAATATTTCCGACCACGAAGAGAATGGCCTTGCGCGTATTTACCCAATTGGCGAACAGGAAGCGCGCGTCAACCATCCCGAACAATCAGGTTATTTTTCAGGTGCTTGTGGCATTACCTATTATGGTGGTGGTGCGCTTGGCGAGGAGTATAACAATACCGTTTGGGTTGCCGATGTGGTACTCAATCTCATTCATGTCGATAAGCTAAAACCCAACGGGGCCTCATTCACTGCTTCCAGAGTAATGGAGAAGCGCGATGTTCTTGCAAGCTCAGACCGTGCGTTTCGTCCGGTAAATATGTCGGTGGGGCCGGATGGCGCGATGTATGTGGTGGATATGTACCGCACGGTGATTGAACACCCCGAGTGGATACCCGATGATATAGAAAAGACACTCGACTTGCAGGCGGGTAAAGACCAAGGCCGCATCTATCGCATTTCAAAAGCGGATACAAAAAACCGTTTTGATGTTGGTCAGTTCACAACACAAGCAGGATTGGTTAAAAGTTTATCTCATAAAAATCAATGGGTAAGAAAAACTGCCCATCGGCTGTTGATGGATCAACCTCTTACCCAAGAAACGATTGAACAATTAAACAGTGAGTTGTTAGCTGCTAATGAGTTTGCCAAACTGCATGCCGTATGGATATTAAGTGTAAAGACAGATTTGGATGAAACCGCAATGCTTACCTTGATGCGCGATGCTTCACCCAACATCCGCGAAAGCGCATTGCTAATTGCTGAACAAAAAATTAATTCGAATACAACATTATTAGAAGCAGTCATTCCGCTTGTAACGGATTCTGATAGTCGCGTGCGCATGCAGGCTGCCTTATCACTATCTACTTTGACGAAAGAGAAATTGATTGAAGTAAAACCCGAATTATTAAGCGCTATAAAAAAAGCAGTAACTCTGCCTACCGATGATTGGAATCTTGCAGCTATTACATTGGCCACAGGTAATTATGCACCAGAACTCCTAACAGACCTTCTGGCTAATCCATCACACCTACCCGATCAGTTTATGAGTTCCCTTGCCCTGGCCTCATCTAAAACTGATAAGGATGCAATGGCCGTGCTACAGGCTACAGCAAACTCAGGCATTCAAACGAGTACCAAACAAAATATTATTAAACAGTTTACCCTTGGTGTGAATGGTATCAGTGGAAAAGCACTTGAACCGAACATCCGAGCGCTGGAAAAATCTGGCGACTTAGGGTTGATTTCTGAATTAGCAATTCTACGAAGCAAACTCAAGCTCTCCGCTTCGCCTGAGTTTTTGAAATTCAGCCGCGAAGCACTGCATAAAGTGGTAGATAAATCGTTGCCCGATAGTATGCGGGTACAACAGCTGGCTATGATTGAATTACTTCCATACAAGGAAAAATCAGCTGTCCTTTTTCAATGTCTAAATAATGCTGAGCCACTCAACCTTCAGGAGAAGGTGGTACGCCAACTTTCTACTTATAACGAGAAAGAAATCGGACAGAAGATTGTAGGCATGTGGAATGGATTAAGTCCGCACATACGAAGATATGCAGGAGATCTGTTGCTGTACAATGAAATTCATCATGATGCGCTGCTCACGGGTTTGGAAAATGGCACCATCAACATCGGTGAAATGAATTTTGATTTGGAGCGCAGGCGCATGTTGTTGTGGTGGACAGACAATGAAGACACGAAGCACAGGGCTGAGAAATTGTTTAGCGATTCGGGCGTTATCAATCGGCAAGAGGCCATCGACAAAATGAAACCGGCTCTTGCTCTTACTGGGTCGGCTGTTAATGGCGCTAAAGTATTTGAAACGATTTGTGCCAACTGCCACATGTACGGAACCAAAGGCAAGGAAGTGGGGCCTGTGCTCACCGAAATCAGTCGCAAGAGTAAAGAGACACTGATGCACGACATCCTTGATCCGAATGCGGCCGCTGATACCAAATACATTAATCATCGCCTGGAGACAAAAGCCGGAGCAGTGCATGTGGGTATTGTAGCTGCTGAAACCGACCAAAGTATTACCATCAAAAAAATGGGTGGAGAAACTGTCGCGATCAATAAGTCAGACATCAAAACGTTTCGGTCGTTAGGCACTTCGCTTATGATGGAAGGACTTGAAAACAGTATGACGCAACAGGAGATGGCCGACCTGTTGACCTTTTTACAAAATGGAATTTAAAAAAGACAAGACAAGATGAAAGGCATGAAAGGATTTTTATTAGCTATGTTGGTACTCACTGCGTGCACATCGCGAGAAAGTAAGTCAACCATCTCTCTGGTGGGTAAAACTATTGAATATCAATATGGCGAAAGTGTGTACCATGTAACTTTCGATAGCGATACAACCCTGCATTGGGAGGCAGTAGCCGGAGACGAGACAGGCACTAAAGAAAATGAAACCTACGTATCCGAATGGATCGATTCAAAGAAACTTTTTATTACCTGGGGCGAAGCCAATGGCATTGGTGTTAGTCAGATTCTCGATATTGAAAAAGGTAAAGTGCACAACCATTTATTGCGCAACCGTGATGCAAGCATGGACGAAGGTAATATCCGCATCCTTGAAAAATAAGGTGTATAAAAGTTTAGTTCCTACTCTCGAATCACCATGCTAACTTGTCGAACAGCACAGAGATTAGATTTTTCAAAATGCTTTCACACAGGTAATGATTCTATTAACGCACAACTCTATATTCTGGCAATGATTTATTCATGAAAGACAAAAAGCGGATACTTTGCTATGGCACTCAGTTCTTTGACCACACTTTTGGAAAAGATAGTTTGGATAATACCATGATTCTTAAAGCAAAGTGCCAACGCATTCGTTTCATTGACTAATACATAACTGTTGATGCTACTAATCACTTCATCCGAATAGAGGGTGTCGAACTTTACATCGGCAAGAGCCGAATGAATCAGGCTTCTTTCTTCAATTGCTTTTGAATTTAATTCGGTCTCTCTGGTATAGTGGTCTTTCACTTGTAGTACCGTTACCTGAGCGTTGATCAAGGTAGCCCACTGGGTCAATTGCTCAGTCGGTAATTTATTTTCGTGTTCGTAGTCATAGGCAAACACAAGGGTTGCAATATCCTGATATCCGCATCCCCGCGGAATTAACAGAACAGGTACAGCCGAGGTTCTTATCACCTGATATGAATTTGTGCCGAGGAAGAATTGATAATAATCATCGGCTCCATTAGTACCCATTACAATCAAATCAAAATCTTTAGCACGCTGCGCAATGGTTTCGCCCAGACCCCGGTTAGATGGTTCCACTTCCGAAAAGCATTGGATCTTAAACGTGTCCATCACTTTATAAGATTGCTCTTCCAATCGATCACTAAGCGGTTCAGTGGCTAAGAATTTTCCTTTGATCACCTCTGATGGCGGCAATGAAAAAACAGACTGAACATTCAACAACGTAAGTTCTGCGCCAATCTTTTTTGAAAGTTTAGCTGCGTATGCAATAGCCTGATCGGCTGCTTCTGAGAAATCTGTTGGACAAAGAATCTTTTTCATAGTTGAATCATCTTAACATTATTTTTCTATTGCTTTTCATACCTACCTGTTCGTTCCTCTATTTTTATTCGGAAGACTATGGAGGTTGGCTGTATCTCTGCCATGTTGGGCTTTATGGAATGCTTGTTGTAATACCTAAGTGTTTGACTTGAAATCAAGGGCACTAGTTTTTCCATTATAATGTTCATTCCTTTTTCTTGAGAGAGTTTACCATCTAATTCTTCATATTCACCCCATAAAATCACACTGCGCCAATTGGCCATGTTATCCACCACATCCACTTCAAAGCATACCTTAGGGTTATTGCGCATCATGTTAATTTTCATGCCTTCTTTGGAATGTGCATAGATGAAATCCCCGTCAAAGACATAGGTAATGGGCACAACGAATACTTTGCCATCGGCATAGCACCCAATTCTGCCAAGCACTTGACTATCAAGCACCTGATCGATTTGCGTTTTGGTAAGTGAGCCTAGCATAATTTATTGTTTAGATTAATAATTAACTAAAGAAAGTTAGTTAACTGCCAGGAAATCATGAATGATGGGTGTTGGTACTAATAATGACTTTCATCAGGTTATTAACCAGATAAAGGATACGATCAAAATAGGTTGTGGCGATATCAACTTTTAGGTTCCCCTATTTTGCAGTTGCTTTTTTTATAAACACGTAAAGATTTACAAGAATAATTGGGTACGCCCCGATTTTCAGCGGACATACTCCACCTAACTTTCACTCTAACGTAGGAACATGGTTTCTGGTTAATAAATTATAGTGGATAATAATATCCACTATTAAGATTTTACTATCTTTGTCTCGTAAAGGAAAAAAATATGTTTTCAAAAGCCTGTGAATATGGAATCCGATCTGCCATTTACATTGCTGAACAATCACTTGAATCCAAAAAATTAAGCTTAAGAACTGTTGCGGAAGCGATCGATTCGCCTGAAGCATATACTTCAAAAATATTACAACTACTTTCTCGTAGCCAAATCATTACTTCAGAGAAAGGTCCTACAGGTGGTTATTCGATGGATCGTACCAAATTAGAAAAGGTAACGCTAAGCGACATTGTGTTTGCTATTGATGGCGACAACGTATATGAAGGCTGTGGTCTTGGGTTAAAAAGATGCAATGAAAAAAAGCCTTGCCCGGTTCACTTTCAATTTAAAAAAATACGAAACGAGCTTAAGGAAATGCTCGAGACCACTACCCTACTTGATTTAGCCTTGGGAATGAAGAAATGGCGTATCGGTTTTGAAGAGATAAAAAAAATTTAAACTTAAAGTGGACAAAACGATCTACTATTATCAGCAAAATGGAAAGTAATAATTTGTTAGGTGAAGGCGGGATAATTATCACTCTTGGATTGATCATACTACCAGTAGTAGCAGCCTTGTTGATTGTCATATATAAAATATATGGCATCGTTGATACTCTTAAACGAAAAAAAGAATTAGAGAGATTCAAGGACACGCTAAAAGGATTGAGTCCTCAGGAAATTCAACAACTAGAACAAAGAAAAAAAGAACTGGGCTTCGTTTTGTCAAATAATGAATTAGCCGGTAATGTAATACGCTCGGATAGCAGAGGATTAATTGATAACATCAGTAGTGCAGAAGAAATTCGGTTTGTTGAGAAGAAGAAAAAAAGTCAACCACGTCCGTACATAGAACCCCCCTTAACAAAACTTATTCTATGGTTCCTTGGTTGCGCAGTGTTCTGGCTTTTATTCGGTACTACGATTGGTGAGTATGTAGGTATTAAGTTCGTTGCACCTGATGTGGATCATATCAGTTGGCTAAGTTTTGGCCGTTTACGTCCTGTACACACCAATTCAGTCTTTTGGGGTTGGGCTTCTATGGCTATGATGGGCCTCGCCTACTACGTAGTTCCGCGAGTAAGTAACACGGCTTTAGCCAATATAAAAATGGGCTACTATTCACTTATTCTTATCAATGCATCAGTCGTTCTTGGAACCTTAAGCTTGATGGCGGGCATTAATAATGGGGGTGGTGAATATCGCGAATACATTTGGCCGGTGATGGGTTTATTTGGTGTGGGAATTATTATTTCGATAGTAAACTTTCTTAATACGATTGCCAAAAGAAGCACGAAAGAAATTTATGTTTCGAACTGGTACATAATTTCTGCCATGATGTTTCTACTGGTGATTGCTGTTGTTGCCTACTGGCCAACCTGGCAAACTGGATTAGGCGAAACTATTGTGCAGGGCTATTACATGCACCAAGGTGTAGGGATGTGGTTCATGCTGTTTAGTTTGGGATTGATGTATTATTTCCTACCCCAACAACTTAACAAACCTATCTATTCCTATAGCTTGGGTATTCTTGCCTTTTGGGCGCAGATTCTTTTTTATACACTAATCGGTACCCATCATTTTATCTTTAGTGCTATTCCGTGGTGGTTGCAAACCGTGGCCATTGTAGGTAGTGCAGGTATGGTGATACCTGTGGTAGCAGGAACGACTAACTTTCTGATGACATTCAAAGGTTCGTGGAACAAACTATCAGGCAGCTACACACTTCCATTTTATTTGATTGGGATCATTTTCTATTTCACGGGTTCCCTTCAAGGTACTGCGGAAGCGTTTCGGTTTACCAATCTGATTTGGCATTTCACTGATTTTACGGTAGCTCATTCTCATCTCACTATGTATGGTATCATTTCCTTTATGTTATGGGGTTTTATCTATACGCTTGTGCCAAGGCTAACAGGAAAAGAACCTTCGCAGATATTAGTGGGTGCTCATTTTTGGCTGGCATTAATTGGATTACTGTTCTACACATTTCCTCTTATGTATGGTTCCACCTTACGGGGATTGATGTGGATGGATGGAAAACCATTTATTGATAGCGTAGAACTAATGGCGCCTTTTTGGTTGTGGCGTGCCATAGGTGGATCGTTGATGTGGTTATCACATATTCTTTTTGCATACAATTTTTATGTAATGGTGAACCGCAAAAAAGAAATAAGTATACCTACATCGCCTGCAGAAATTTTAAAAGCAAAAGAAGAATTGGAAAAACAAGTGTGAAAGAATTTATCATAACGTAAAATGGATTTTTTTAATAATCATATAAAACTCTTTGGTACCGCGTTAGTGCTTTTTGTTGGGTTAACCATTATGGTAGCCATACTGCCCGCTATTAACAATCAACAAAATAATGCTCCCCTACCGAATGCTGTTGAGTTAAGTGAAGAAGCGTTTTTAGGGAAACAAAGTTTTATTTCCAACGGATGCGTAGCCTGCCACACGCAGCAAGTTCGTAATGTAGATATGGACAAGGTATGGGGCAATCGTCCTGGAATTGCAGCAGACTATGCCGGCATTACGCGCACCAGTCTCTGGATCAATACGGCTACGTTAATGGGCACAGAAAGAACCGGTCCCGATTTAACCAATGTGGGTTCACGTCAACCAAGTGCAGCGTGGAACTTATTGCATTTGTACCAACCAAGAGCAGTAGTTGATCAATCTATTATGCCCGCATACCCCTGGTTATTTGAAACTAAAAATAATCTGGCAGAAACTGATGTGGAAGTAATTGTGCCCGATGAGTTCAGAAAAAAAGTTACTGGAAAAATAGTAGCCACTAAAGAAGCGTTGAATCTGATTGCATACCTGCAAAGTTTAAAGCAAACTCCCTTGCCCGATGGGAAACCGACTGCTGAATTTTTATATAAAAAACAACAAGAAAGTTCTTCTCCTAAAAATGAACAAATCTCCCTGTTACCCGATGGTCAACTACTGTACACCAATAATTGTCAGGCATGCCATCAAGCCAATGGCGAAGGATTGAAAGGAGCTTTTCCACCTCTTAAAGGAAGTGCGATTGTAACAGGAGAAGACCTTGAATTATTTGTGAACATCATCATGCTTGGGTATGATGCAAGACCGGAGTATGCCTCTATGAATGCCGTGGGGACAGACAATAATCTGACACCCGAAGAAGTGACCGCTATCATCAATCACGAGAAAACAAGTTGGGGCAATACTGCTAAACCTGTTACACTGGAAGAGGTGAAAAAGATAATTGAATTTATAAAAACAACTGCTAAAAAATAAAAGTATGGAAACAACTGAAGTTTGGTTACCAACACTGATTGTTGGTACACCCCAAGAAGGCCGGGAACTTGCTATTAAAATGGCGCGCAAAAGTATAGCAGCAATTCAAACTGATGCTGAGACCCGTAAAAAGTTGCGCTCTGCTTACGCGACTGATACAGCCCAGCTCATTACCTCTGCACACGTAATCGCCACGGAATTTCAAACCATTGCTGCGGCTAATAACTATTGGAAAAAATGAAAAGGCTAATAAAATACGGTAGCCTCCTATTGTTCATTTTGTTGACCCATAGTAATTCATGGGCGTGCGAGGTTTGTAAAAAACAACAACCAGAGATTACGCAAGGTCTCACCCACGGGGGCGGACCACAGAGTAACTGGGATTGGGTGATCATTGCTGTGATCTCTGCTATCACACTGTTGACACTGATTTATTCTGCAAAGTATTTAATCAAGCCACAAGAAGACGAAGCAACCCACATCAAACAATCGATTTTAATCTCTTTGGAAAATGAGTGATGATAAAAGTAAAATTTTGCTTTTTGTTGACGATGAAATTCAACCCATTGCCGAGCTGACAACGCCTGTACAATTCGAATTGGACACCAGTAAATTGACAGATGGTGAACACGTTTTGAAAATCATAAGCAAATCATCTTCTGGTAGAGAAGGAATAAGAAAAATCAATTTTATAGTTCGAAACGGACCAGCAATAGCGTTGGAAGGTTTGCGCGAAAATGAAGTGGTAGATGGTATTATACCTTTAATGATTAATGCGTATGACAAAGGCAATCAAAGGAAATTTATTATTGAAGGAAGCGAAACCCCGCAAAGCATTCCAAGCTGGTTGTGGATTTTATTAATCGCCTTTATGGGATGGGCGGCCTATTATTTAATAACGAATTTTAGTCTGTAAATATCCGATGATGAATCACGTGGAAAAAGACATTAGTACTCTGGAAGATATTAAACTATTGGTCGATAGCTTTTACGGCAGAGTTCGACTAGATAACCAGTTGAAAGATATTTTCAACGAAAGGATACAAGACCGCTGGCCGCAGCACCTGGAAAAGATGTATCGCTTCTGGCAAACCGTGTTGTTGGAAGAGCACACGTATTATGGAAGCCCCTTTGTGCCCCATGCGAAACTGCCGGTACAACTGGAACATTTTGAACGATGGATAGAATTATTTGGTGAAACTGTTGACGAGCTTTTTAAAGGAGAAAAAGCAACGCGAGCCAAATGGCAGGGCGAACGAATGGCTGAAATGTTTCATTCCAAAATTGAATACTATAAGAATAACACTGCAACACCTATACTATAATTAATTAAACGAGTAAGACTATGATTGAAAACCTCCCACAAATGGTAATTCTCCACACCGGAAAATCGCTCAAAGTTTTACACGTAACAGGAAGCGAAGGAATGAGCATGCCTGAACATATCAGTACAAAAGAAGCTGTCATCATCATCCAAAAGGGTTCAGCAGTAATTACGATGAAAGGAAACGACTATCCATTACAGGAGCACGAGTCTATGATTATACCGGGTGGCGAAAAGCATACGTTACGGATAACCGAAGATTTTCAAGCGCAGGTAATCATGGAAACGGATTCACACATAAAATTTATCAACTCATAAAATATAAATGATATGGAAATAAATCAAAATCAAATCATTGGCGAATTGGTAGCAAACGACTACCGCACGGCCTCAGTATTTAAAAAATATGGTATCGACTTCTGTTGTCAGGGCAGCCGGACCATTGCCGATGCTGTCGAGAAGAAGAAATTAGATACTCAAGCCGTACTGCGTGATCTGAATTCTGTAGCTGAAACAAAAGATGCAACAACAGATTTTAATTCCTGGCCACTGGACTTGCTGGCGGATTATATCGAGAAAAAACATCACCGATATGTGGAAGCAAAGTCATTGGAGATAAAACCCTATTTAAACAAGATATGCAGCGTGCATGGCGAACGTCATCCTGAGTTGTTTGAAATACAACAACAGTTTAATGCCTCTGTGGGTGAACTTGCTGCGCACATGAAAAAAGAAGAATTTATTTTATTTCCTTTCATTCGCAAGCTGGCAAAAGCTAGCCTCGAAAATGCGCTCATCGATGCACCCTCATTTGGTACGATACAAAATCCAATTGCCATGATGCACCAGGAACACGAAACCGAAGGCGATCGATTCCGGAAAATAGAGGCGTTAAGTAATAACTATACACCACCGGATGATGCGTGCAACACCTACCGGGTTACATTTGCCTTACTCAATGAATTTGAACAGGATTTACACCTGCACATTCATTTGGAAAACAATATTTTGTTTCCTAAGTCCATTGAACTGGAGAAAGAATTATTAGCGAGTAATGTTGTGTAAGATTCAATGCTAATGGAATAAAATGGATATCGCGAAAAACATTTTAGACTATTTTGAAAAGCACGGTCATACCTCCCCTGAAGTGGCTCCCGAAGGTTTGTGCCCTGTTTGCTGGGGGCAGCAGGAATATGATCGGAAAATCAGAACTTTATTTAAGGACAAACAAATTGATGTGAATAATCATCAGGATAAATACCTGATCGTTCAGGATTTCCTCAAAAAACACATAGAGGGCATTCACATAAAACAAGGAAAAATTGAGACGTGTCCACGCTGTACAAATAAACGAATAAGAATTAAAAAGTGAACGAACCTATACATCGAAACGAAGCGCTCCAACCCCTTAGCCGAGAGCATCATCAAGGCTTATTACTTTGTTGGAAAATCAGAACTGGGTTCAGTAAGAAAATTGAAATCAGTCTTATAAAATCATATGCAGACTGGTTTTATAAAAACCATTTACTTCCCCATTTCGAAGTGGAAGAAAAACATGTATTCTCCATTTTAGGAAACGATCATGAATTAGTGAAGAGGGCACTCGCGGAGCATCGAAAGCTAAGACGCTTATTTGAGAATGAAACTGAAGTAATTAAAAGTCTTGGATTAATTGAGGAGTTGCTGGAGGCACATATACGGTTTGAGGAACGAATACTTTTTAATGAGATTCAAAAAATAGCAACACAAAAGGAACTTGAAGAAATGGAGTTGATGCATGCAGGATTGGATAGCAATAATAAACCAGACGAATGGAAACATGAATTCTGGAGATAGATTTCGTCTATGAAGCTTACCCGTAAATTTGATATCAGCATTACTGTATTTCTGCTTAACGAAAAGCACACCATCCAAACCTATCCCGGAGAGTATCGCAATCTGATGGCGTTGCTATATGATAAATTCTACATGGAAGATTTTGGAGAATGTAAAGGAATAGGCCGATGTGGCACGTGTCATATCCACATCCTCAATGATGCTGAACTAGTAAACAAAGAAAATGCAGGCAATGAAAATACAACACTTGCTAAAATGGATGGTGTGCAATGGAACAGTCGGTTGGCGTGCCAGATAATCATCGATAAAAAATTGGATGGGGTGCAGATTAAGGTTGAGAGTAGCTGCAATTTCAATTTAATTTAAAGGGCATGCGAATTTAATTAATTTGTCGTTTGATATTCCGGGCAATCAATTCGCAACTCCGAATTTTCCAGTTCTTTATTAAGCAGCTTACAAAAGTGAGGTTGTTTTCCTTTCCCTGGTTTAAAATGGGCACACGACAAACACATTCGCTGAATTGTAACCACTCCCGTTTTATTCAAATGATGAATAACCCCTATCAAGCTAAGCAATAGATTTTCCTTATCGTCAGCATTTAGTTTGTTAATGGGTACTTGTATCTGATTTGTAAATGCAGCCGTTCGCTCGGCAATGTTTTTGCCTTTTTTTGTCAAATGAATAGTGTAACTTCTTGTGTCATTTTGCTCATGAGCTTTTCTAATAAGTTTTTTTTGCTCAAGCGACTTTACCGTGTCACTGATCGTTGGTTTCGTCATATTAAATTCATCAGCCAAATAGGTTATTTTTCTTTTTTCATCACTATGGTGGAGCAAGAAAATGAGTACCTGAATTTGTATTGGACTCAACGAAAGTTCCTTACTTTCATTCCAAAGCAATACCCGAAAAGCCTGTGAGATGCGTTCCAGCGCGGCAATGATCCGGCTGTCTGTACTTTGGTTTTGTTGGTCGAGGTTGAAAGGCGATTTATTCATAAATGGTTACTAACAAAATACTCACTCAGTTTATTTTCAATCGTTTCACTATCTATGTGTCCAAACCACTGCAAAAGTATTTTCATGCTGCTGCTAAATAGAATAAAGGTAGGCGTTCCGCGCAACAAATTAGTAGCAAAAGTGAACCCACACTTCTGGTAATGATTGAAATAGTTTTGAAGTGCCAGTTTGGCTTCCTCTAATTCAGGTTTTGAAACACCACTAAATTGAGGATGATTTGAAATAACTGTGTCTATATAACCCGGTGTGAGCATCTCTTCTTTGACAACTATCGTATCGATCAGTACTGGAAAAGGGATTTGAGTTTCCCACGTGAGGTTATTCGCATCAAATGTTTTTTTCGTTTCGCCTATCAAAATATTCTTCTCGATGAGGAGTTTTGTATTTTCTTCTGTATTTAATTCAAAATCCTCGAATGCAGTTGATAGGGCAAAACATGATAGCTTGTCCTGAAACTTAGTATGCAAACTTATGAGTTGTGGAAAGCCCTGTAGAAAACAACCTGGACAGTTCACTTGAAAGACCATCATCAGATTTAGCTCAGCAGGTTTAAATGAGCCTTGCAATACGTTAGAATACTTTAGATCAAAAGTCACTGGCAATTTTTAAGTTCAATGATACAATACCCCTTGTCATCAATGCTTTGGATCATCTCATCGGTTGCCTGCTCAATATGACAAAAAGTGCATTCTTCTGACGTAAGTTCATAACCCACAATAGATTTACTTTGCAAGTATTCTTTCCCGTATCCATAAATTATCGTTTCGTTTTTTTGAGAATCAGGAACCATAATATCAAAATTCATTATTGTTCCGTTCTTCTTCTTCACATAAGTATCCCAAACTGCTACTTTCATTTCGATTAGATTTTAGTAAGATAGCTGGATTAGATTTTGTGTCATAACCCAGCTATTTTAAAATGTTAAAATTCATTCTTATTGATATACGGGTAGGTCCAAAGGATAACCGTTAGTGTTACGGCTTTAAACCAGGCAGCATACATTTTTTCCACTGTTTCAGTATCATGACCTTTTTTAGTGAGGAATTCTTTGATTGTTGCGGTAATTGGAAAAATGAATGCAACCAGATACCGATAATGAATGATCGGCACTGCCTCTGCTCCATCGGTTTTATTTTTCTTCGTACTGTGATGACGCAACGCGATTTCGTGCTGGTAATTAAGCCAATCCTGGTCATACGGCTTGTTGCATAAATCCATAATCCACTGACCAAAACGTATCTTAACTGCCCCCAGATAATCCATGTCAGGTTTGCCACCCTTCCCGAAGTAGTGAACTAAGTGTTCGTTGCCTCCTACAAATCCATACCATAAATCAAGTATTTCATTTGTTTGATCTTTTAGTACCCCTCCTGCTAGCCTTAGATGTTTCTCGTCATCATCAGAAAAGAGAACGGTTTTTTTCAGCAGGTCCAAGTCCGCTATTGATACGGGTGATTTTGCAACCTGTCCATACGTGTAGCCTTTGATTTTTTCCATCGTTTTAGAGGGTTTAGTTAACAATAGTCAAATATAGTTAGGATTCCTTACTATACAATACTCTGGCTATTTAAAGTAGGTCCATCATTCAGAACATCTACTGCATACTAAATCCCTTAACTTTATTGTGGTCATGAAATGCATCCTCTCCATGTATTTCCATTACAACTATGACAAAAATCGTACTATCACCTAATGATCGTCATAGATGATTTTATTCTTCTTGAGTAGGTTTGAAGAAAAAGCGCAGGATAGGAATGTTTGAAGAATACAACGCTGAAAGATTATAAAATAGGGAGGCTCATTTTCTTCTGAAAAACACTCTTAACTTTCTCTCAAGAGGCTTATTGAATGAATCTTTTAAAAAAGAATTACAGTAAAATAAATACACCATGAAAATCCTGATTCCAACAGATTTTTCCAAAAACGCTAAAAGAGCAATCGACTATGCGTTACTGCTTGCAGCGGCTACTAAATCAACCATTACGTTAGTGCATGTTTACAGTCCGGTGGTTACTCGCAACAATTTATCCTATCCGCTTATTCAAGATGAAATAGCGAATCAGGTTAAGTTGGCAAACGAACAACTGACTGAATTAGGTAGTGAAATTTCGGGCGACAAGGGAATTCCTTGCAAGTACAGGGTAATAGTTGGAGAGATAGTGGATGAAATAACCAACGAAGCCAAAGTCAGTAAAGCGGATATGATCGTAATGGGCACAAAGGGTGCAAGCGGAATAGAAAAGCTTTTGTTTGGCAGCAAAACAGCTTCGGTTATTGAAAAAACTCCATGTCCTGTATTGGCCATTCCGGAAGGCGCAGATATTGCCCTACCCAAAAGAATCATCTTTGCAACAGACTATCACGACAGTGATATGCGGACGTTGAAATCACTAACCAACCTGGTGGAGTCATTGAAAGCAGAGTTAATGATTCTTCACATATCGAAAGAAAAATTAAAATCAGAACGTGATCTAATTGAGCAATTCTCTAAAGCAGTTGCAAAAGAAACAGGTTATAAACAGCCTTTCTATTATGTGATGACCCATGAGGATACCCAAAAAGGAATAGATTTGTTTGTTGATTCTACCGGGGGCGATATGATAGTGCTTTCGACCCGTAAGAGAGGCGTTTTTGAAAAGTTATTTGATTCAAGCCTTACTAAGAAAATGGCCTACCACTCCAGTTTACCATTACTCGCATTTCATGCTGTGGAGTCAGACCATGATACATCTAATGGAGATTTTTAAATTGGAATCCATTTAACTAATGTAATGCCATGACTATTCTGGTTCCTAGCAAAAAAGTTAAAGGCTGACATTGTTCAATTAGCCGTTATTAATGTAAATATTTATCACTCACATACCATTGCTTACGTTTAATAAAACAACACTGGTATAAGACATCTTGGCCACTATGAAAGCAGCCGTATATAGCTTAACTTTTTAATAGTCGAACTTATAGGGTTCAGCTTGCATGTTAAAACCATTCTCTTCACTGGCCAGCGGCAATATCTATGAAAGGCCACGTCTGGAAAATACAGGTAAACAATATCTCCTCAATTAAAAAAACTGATGGTATGTCATTTTGGAAACCCAGATCGTTATTATTCCTGATTTGTGACATCTGTCATAAGATAGTCTGACACCCGTCATTTGGGATAGCCTTCTTTACTGCTATCCTTGCTATAGTTTATTTAACGAATACTGTGATTGATTCAGCCCGCAATTCTCGAAACTAAAAGCGGATTTGAAATTCTATTCAGCTATGGCGCATTCGCAGCTTGAGTTTGTATCTTATTGAAAGAATTGAATTAGTGTAAATTATTCAGATCAAAAAAAATTAAACACAGAAAAAATGAAAAACATATTTGTTTCCACTGATTTTTCCTCTACTGGAAATAATGCTGTGAAGTATGCAGTTCAATATGCCCTTTCAACTAAGTGCAGTTTGGTTGTATTTCATGCTGTACATATGCCAAAATTCAATCCTACAATAAGTAAGGTGGATTTTCAAAAACTTGAAAAAGAAACGGAAGGGACACTCCATAAAAAACTGGAAGGACTGGTTAATAAAATTTACCTCAATCTCGGACTCAAGAGGAATGAAAAAAAAATTAAAGTGGTCGTCAAGAATGGAATTTTTGCAATGGATACATTATTATCGGCCGCGAAAAGTCATGAGGCAGACTTAATCATCGTAGGGACTCACGGAGCCGCAGGTTTAAAGATTTTCGGAAGTACCACCTCCGAATTAATCTTCAACGCAAATACTCCGGTGCTGGCGATCCCTCCGCGTTGCCGCTACAAGAAAATAGAAACGATGGTGTACGCTACCGATCTCAACAACGTAATAAACGAACTGCGCTGCATCGTGCCGATTGCCAGCAAGGTAAAAGCGCTAATTGAAGTTCTCTATCTGGATTTTGGCATGATTCCCAGGCCAATCATGGAAGCGAAAGATTTAATGAAACTTGCGCAGTACAAAAAAGTAAAAGTGATTGTGCAAAAAGAAAAGCAAGGGTTAACCCTATTAGAGCAGCTACAACGATATATTAAAAACCACAAGCCGGAAGTTTTAATCATGTTTCCGGAAGAGCGCAGTTTATTTGACAAACTCTTTGTTCGTAGTAAAACGGAAGAGCTCTTGTACCACACTAAACTACCTCTACTCACCTTCCGCAAAACACGTGTACCTAATTAAAATTAAACTATTGTTATGAAAATACTTATCCCTACTGATTTTTCACCGCTATCAAAAGTAGCCGTGCAATATGCTGTGAAGCTTGGCAAGAAGTTGAAGGCAGAACTAATTATCTTGAGTGTGGTTACCATAGAGACCTCCCCTGGCAGAGGAGTTTTAAATATGAAATACCTGACCGAAAAGTTAAGTGAGAATGCCGTTGAGGATTGCGCAAATTTGATCAGCGAAATTAGATCCGAAAATAAAGGAAAATTAAATATCACGAGCCAGGTTGTAAAGGGTTATTCGGTTGAAAGCATGGTAACCGACTATGCTCAGCATCATGACGTTGATCTTATTGTGATGGGGACAAAGGGTGCTACGGGTTTGAAAAAAATAATGGTTGGCTCCGTGGCAGCGGCTGTTATTGATAAAAGCGATATACCTGTAATTGCAGTACCAGAATTTGCGCAGTTTACCAATTTGAAAGATATTGTTTATGCTACCGACATTACCAATATAAAAAAGGAATTAAAAACAGTGGTGTCGTTTGCTACCTATTTTAATTCGGTAGTCCACATACTTCATATTGCATCAGCCTCACGAGAAAGTAAATTGAAGACAAAACAATCTGTAGCCAACCTTACAAAGGCTATGGACTACAAAAAAATTACATTTACCGTTTCGCTCCATGATAATGCTGCCGTAGGGATTGATGAGTATGTGTTAAATCATAAAGTGGATATGCTGGCTATGTTCACCCATGAGTTGTCCTTTTTCGAAAAATTATTTGGTAAAAGTGTAACCAGGCAAATGGCCTTTCTGGGTAACGTACCTCTGATTGCATTCAAAAAATAAGACAGTGGAGTCCTTAGCCGTACATCTGATCTTTAAGCATTAACTGAGTAACAACAACCGAAGATGAACAAAATACTGGTAACAACGGATTTCTCTTCTGCCTCCAAAGCGGGAATTAGGTTTGCGCTCCAATTGGCAAAACAAACCAAAGCACAACTTATCCTTTTTCATACTCTGGAGCTATTAAAGCCTACCCGGTGGAGCGAGAAAAAATATAGTGCTTATGTTGAAACAGAATTGACAAAAGCGCATTCTCAATTGAGGCGGTTTATTGAATTAATTGGCAGGCAATCAGGGGTTGGCACAAAAACAGTTGAATGTGTTGTCATGGAAGGATGGCAGATAGATCGTTCAGTAATTGACTATGCTAAACAAATAAAGGCAAACTATATTTGCATCAGCACACGGGGCGCAGGTGCGTTAAAAAAATTAATGGGCACCAATGCCTCGGCCATACTTACCACCTCGCCAGTGCCGGTAATTGTGGTACCAAAATCCTATCGAATCAGCCCCATTTCACACATTCTTTATTCTTCAGATTTTAATAATCTACAAGAGGAAATGAAAAGGGTAATGGATTTTGCCAAGCCACTAAAGGCTAAGGTTTCAGTTTACCATTATGATTATTTACTGCCCTTGGAAGAAACTAAAATAAAATTAGAGAAGCAGGCAGCCAAACATAGTGGACCAAATGTAAAATTCCATTTTAAAAAATTACACATCGAAAATTCGTTTGTGCACCATTTGCAAAAAGACATACAAAAATCCCGGCCGTCACTTGTGGCACTATTCACCAAGCAAAACAGAGGCTGGTACGACAGGTTATTTTTATCGAGTAAATCGGCTGAAATTTCATTTGATGCCAAAAAACCCTTATTGGTTTTTAGGAAAAGGTAGTAGTGTTACGAAAATAGAGATGAGCCTCTGCAAAAAGTGAGTGTACCTACTGGCAATAGTCAAGACGATTGGTAATTAATCCATAACAAATGCTGAGTAAGATAATTACGGATGTAAAAAATATTTTAAATGAAATAGGAGAAACAACTCGTTTTGCAGCAAAATTTTTTCGTGAAATTTTCAAACCAGGACTGGAGGTGGCCGAACTAGTTCGTCAGTGTTACCGCATAGGATATATGTCAATGGCTTTGGTAGTGATTACTGCTTTTATTATGGGACTGGTTATTACTATACAATCGCGTCCTACACTTGTTGAATTTGGCGCTGAGGCTTGGCTACCCAAAATGGTTTCCGTATCGCTGATCCGTGAAATTGCCCCTGTAATTACGGCATTGATTTGTGCTGGTAAAATAGGATCCGGTATTGGAGCAGAATTAGGCTCGATGAAAGTAACCGAACAAATTGATGCGATGGAAGTTTCGGGTACCAATCCGTATAAATATTTGGTTGTTACCCGAGTGTTAGCAACCACCTTAATGATTCCACTGCTTGCCATACTAGCAGATGGTATCTCGTTGCTAGGTGGATACATTGGTACAAACATTCAGGGCATCGTAAGCTGGAACTTATATTGGAACCAGGTTTTTGGAACCCTTCAATTCAAAGATATTGTACCCGCAGTTACCAAAACATTTTTCTTTGGGTATGCTATCGGGATTATTGGTTGTTACAAAGGATTTAATTCTAAAAAAGGCACCGAAGGTGTAGGGCAATCAGCCAACTCTGCCGTAGTCGTTTCTTCCTTGTTGGTTTTTATTATTGATTTATTAGTGGTGCAGGTGACAGATATTTTCGGACTAACATGAGCGAAAGAAAAACAGAAATGAGAACTGCGGTAAATTCCCAATCGATCGATCAGGCGATAATAGAAATCACAGAGCTAAATGTGTCGTTTGGATCAAATCATGTATTGCGCGGCCTCACTTTATCGTTGGAAGAAGGCGAAAATGTAGTGGTTCTTGGAAAATCAGGTTCTGGAAAATCCGTACTGATTAAATGTATAATTGGGCTAATAAAACCTGATTCAGGAAACATACATGTGCTCGGTCAAAACATTACCGATTTGCAAAGTGAACAATTGAATAATATCCGATTGAAAACCGGGTTTTTATTTCAGAGCAACGCACTTTACGATTCAATGACAGTGCGAGAAAACCTGGAGTTCCCCTTGCGAAGGCACAGAATCAGAAAAACAAAAGAAGAAGTAGATGAGCTGGTAAACGAAGCCCTGACAAACGTAGGGCTTCCCAATACTGAGGAGATGATGCCTTCTGAGCTTTCGGGAGGAATGAAGAAGCGGATTGCACTTGCCCGCACACTCATCTTAAAACCAAAGATTATTTTATATGATGAACCCACAACAGGTTTAGATCCAATTACGGGTAAAGAAATCAGTAACTTGATGATTGAAATCCAGAAAAAATACAATACGTCATCTATTATTATTTCGCATGATATTTATTGTGTGAAAATTGTGGCAAACCGAATTGTTATGCTGATTGATGGCCAATGTTATGCCGATGGCACCTATAATGAATTGAGCCAGTCAGGCGATAAAAGGGTAAAGTCTTTTTTTGAATAATTGAGTATGGCAAAAGAAACACCAAGAAATATCAGATTAGGATTGTTTGTTTTGATAGGCACGGCATTGATTGTAGCGGGGTTGTATTTTATTGGAAGCAACAAAAATATGTTTGGTTCAACCATTCGTGTCAGCGCCAGCTTTTACAATGTAAATGGCCTTATGCCGGGCAACAATGTTCGCTTTGGTGGGATCAATGTGGGAACAGTAGATCGCGTTGAAATCATCACCGATTCTACCATAGAGGTAGTAATGGTTATAAAAGAAAAATCACGGCAGTTTATAAAAAAGAATGCCATCGTTTCAATAGGAACAGATGGGCTGATGGGAAATAAGCTCGTAAACATAAATGCCATCCGCGAACCCGCTGCATTGATAGCTGATGGAGATACCTTGCAAACCCTGCACCCGATAGAAACCGATGAGATGGTACGAACCCTTAACCGCACCAACGAAGATGTTGCCGTAATCGCCAAAAATCTGAGAGTGATGACCTCACAAATCAATAACAGAAATAACCTGTGGAGTATTTTAATGGATACCCTGGCAGCCAAAAATGTAAAAGAAGCAATCGTAAACATTAGACTAACCAGCAAAAACACAGCAACCATTACTGGTGATTTATCAGAGATTATTGAAAATATAAAATCAGGGAAGGGAACCGTTGGGGCATTGTTAACCGATACCTCCTTACTAGTAGGATTACGCCACACACTAATTAACATTGAAGTTGTATCAGACACACTTGCTCATATCACCGGAGACTTGAGAAGTGTTTCACAGAAATTGAAAAACGGAGAGGGTGCCATTGGTGCAATTTTAATGGATACTACTTTTGCATACAACCTTCGCAAGAGTATGGATAATATCAAAAATGGTTCTGGTGGTTTTAACGATAATATGGAAGCGTTAAAACATAATTTTTTATTACGAAAGTATTTCAAAAAACAAGAGAAACAGGCCAAAAAGAAATGATGAAGTTTCGTTTGTGTCTCTTCCTGAAATAGGTTTATGGAATTAACGTGACGAAAAAACAACTAGTATTATTTTTTACTGCGCTCATATGAAATCTGACAAAGTATAATTATGTAGACTTGAGCGGTTTTGTTCTACTCGCCCTTGCTACTACATGTAGAGAATTATAATGTTTAACTTTTTAAATTATTCTGATCTCAAACTCTTCACCGGATTTACCACGGCTGCTTTTATACTTTGATAACTTACAGTGACCGCGGAGATAGCAAGCGCGATAAGCGCTGCAAGAGCAAGCGTCCAGCCGCCAACCTCTATCCGGTACGAAAATTCTTCCAACCAACGGGTCATTACATACCAACTTAAGGGCAAGGCCACAAGAATAGCTACACTAACCAATTTTAAGAAATCAATTGAAATAGTATAGGTAAGGTGCTTCACGCTAGCGCCAAGCACTTTACGAATCCCAATTTCCTTTGAGCGCTTTTCGGCACTGAAGGTTGCAAGGCCAAACAAACCCAGGCATGCAATAGTGAGTGACAACATCGTGAATGTTCCGAAAATCATTCCAAGTTTCAACTCGGCTTTGTAGGTATCGTTAAAGGAATCGTCCATAAAGTAATAGTTAAATGGCTGGCCTTGCGCGACACTATTCCACTTATCCTGGATACTAGAGATTGCGTGTTCAAAGTCTCCTGCATTCAATTTGATAATCATGGTGTTTGCATTCGAACCCAGCGCCATACTGAGTGCATCAATACCGTTGCGCAATGTTTCGAAATGAAAGTTCTTCACCACTCCCACCACGGTCATGTATTCCATGTTCTCTTTATCTGCACGATGAAAATCGCTGGTCATACGCAACTCTATAGCATCCTCGGGTTTTACGTTCAACATTTTTACTGCCGATTCATTTAGCAGCAAGGCATTGGAATCAGAACCAAATTTTTTATCTAAATTTCTGCCGGCAATGATTTCTAAATTTAGTGTAGGAACATAGGCATCATCAATCATCCATTCTTCAATGATGATGGCATTCTCCGACTTAAACTCATCCTTGCCAATCGCACCCTCCAAAAAGTAAGTAGTACCCCCACGTGCCGAGGGGGTTGGCAAATAATTGCTGAGCGAAACATTTTCTACCTGGCTTAGTCTTTTGATTTCTTCCCGTAAGGATTCAACTTGATTTCCTGCTGCGCGGATGTCGTCCAATATTAAGATTTGATCTTTTTGAAAACCTAAATCTTTATGCCGGATATAATTTACCTGTTGATACACCACCAACGTGCTTACAATCAGAAATACAGAAATGACAAATTGAAAAATAACAAGCACGTTTCGTACGCCACTACCGCCTGCATGATTGAGTGAACCCTTGAGCACTTTGGCAGGAATAAACTTCGACATGAAAAAGGCAGGATAGCCACCCGAGAGTAACCCAAGAATTAATGTTGCGGCAAGCAGTACCATCCAAAAAACCGGATTTGAAAATGGTATTGAGATTTCCTTATCGGCTAGTTGATTGAAGAAAGGCATGGCAAGTGTAACTACGCCCACCGACAAGATCAACGAAAAAAGTGAAATCAATCCCGACTCAGTAAGGAATTGTTTAACTAGTCCGAATTGGCTTGAGCCCAATGTCTTTCTTATTCCAACTTCTTTTGCCCTCGTAAGTGAATGAGCGGTAGACAAATTCATGAAATTGACACACGCCAAAAGAATTAAGAAAAAGCCGATGAGTGTCATGATGTAAACATTCTCGATGTTACTGTTAGGACTAAACTCCCCTTCCCTATCAATTGAATAAAGATGAATATCGGTAAGGGCAGTAGAATTGAAACGCATGTAGTTACCCGTTTCGGCTTCCTTTGCTTTCATGCTTTCTAAAGTTAAGCCTGGAACAAACGTCATAGCCCATGGAATGAGGTAATTCTCTTTTACGTGGCTGAGAAATATTTGTAGGTCGTCAACCTTGGCACCGGGATACAATTTTACAAACGTGGGAAAATACCAGGTATTCCACGCCATTGTTTTTTCATCTTCATAGCTGGCGAGCGAAAGAAATACATCATGATTTCTAAGAAACGAATTACGGGGCATGTCTTGGAGTACACCTGTTACAATAAAAAGTTTAGTATCATCGATAAGAAGACTTTGTCCCAGTGCTTTTTCCTTTCCGAAAAAACGGTGTACTGCAGCTTGTGTAAGAATGATTGAATTTGGTTCTCTGAGTGCAGTCCGTTGATTTCCTTCCAGAAGATGCAATCCAAACATCTTAAAGAAGGAGGTGTCCACAGCCGTAATGTGTGTCTCTTTTATATTTATAGTAGCTTCTGGTTTTCGTATCAACGCTCCGTTCACCTTTCTGAATCGGGTAACCAATTCTACTTGAGAGCAATCCTCTTTTAGCACACCAGCCATTGGTCCAGGGGCAGCCGCATACCAACTGTTTTCACCACCACTGCGATTGTCGATGTTGATGCGATGGATTCTGTCTGCATCGGCAAACATGCTATCGAAACTCAACTCATCATAAATAAATAGTCCAATGAGAATGCCCCCCGCCATACCGATAGCAAGACCGAACGTATTAAGAAATGTAAAGAAGGGTTGTTTCGTGAAATTGCGAAGCGCTATTTTTAAATAGTTACCCAGCAAACTGTGATGAATCAACAAGGGTAAAATTTTGCTCCGCTTTGCATTTTGAAATTCCTCGTGGGCAACTTCCGGTATTTCCCCAAACTGTTTAACAGCAAGATCGAACGCTTCTTTTTCGGTATGTCCTTCTGCAAGTAAATCTTCAATATGATCACGCAGATGAAGCTCCATCTCGCGGATGGATCCATGATTGAAGGCTCGGTGCCTACGGAACTGCTTGAGCCATGCTTTAATTTCTTTTTCGAGGGTAAACATAGATTATGCTTTACTTGATTTCACTTCCCAAATAGCTTCTAAAACAGTATTTACCTGATTCCACTGTTGCTTTTCAATGATCAAGGCTTTCTTTCCAGCTTCCGTAATTTCATAGTACTTCCTGGGTTTGGAGTCCTTTTCCATCGTCCAGTCGGAGACGATAAGACCCTCTTTCTCCAATCGATGAAGAACCGGGTAGAGCATGCCATCGGAGTATAACATTTTACCTCCTGATAATTCTTTTATCTTCTTGATTATCAGGTATCCATAGCTCCTTCCTTGTTTTAAAATACCAAGGATAATGGACTTGGTTGAAGCTGCTGTTAAGTTCTTTGAGATCATTGTTTTTATGGAGAAATTATAATGTTTGATAATATTCTATGTACATAGAATACCAAAGTATAACGGAACGATAAGGTAAAGGTTACAGAAAGTGGAAACACAGACCAAATCAAATGCAACCAATGCACTTCTTCAGCGTCTTTAGGAAACTCGTTGTAACGTTTATCGCCTTTAAGAGTATCACTTACAAAACCAAAAACCATGAAATCAATAGCTATCATTTTTTTCTCGTTGATTGTAGCAACCACAACTGCGGTGGCGCAAACTAAAATCAAAGCCAGCGATATCATTAAGCAAATCAATGCTGGCAGAGCAGTGGAGTATAGTAAAGTCGAAATTGAAGGTGATCTT
This sequence comes from uncultured Cytophagales bacterium, assembly GCA_963787095.1. Classification (GTDB taxonomy): domain Bacteria; phylum Bacteroidota; class Bacteroidia; order Cytophagales; family Cyclobacteriaceae; genus ELB16-189. The sequence continues at coordinate 37,866 of CAWBCB010000021.1, forward strand.
GACCTGACTGATTTGGAAAACCGAAGATCGAAACATTCATCTCGTTGGTTTGGCAGCAATGATGAATACGAAAGTACAGTAGAGGTGTCTTTGAAATTTGCCGATTGCACGTTTCTGGGTGATGTACTTGCCTACTACCACATCGAACGCAGCAATGAGACCTTCGTAGCACACTTTGAGAAAGATGCTGTGTTCAACAATTGCATCTTTAACAATGCCAGTGAGTTCAAATATTCCGAGTTTAATGGGATAGCTTCCTTTATAGGAAGCACATTTAATGAACCTGCCAACTTTAAATACGCTGAGTTTTCAAGTGGGCCTGATTTCGCAAAAGTTAAGTTTGACGATGGTGCGGACTTTAAGTATACTGAGTTTCCACGAGAAACTTCTTTTGAGGATGCAACATTTAGAGGGTTTGCCAATTTCAAATACACTAAGTTTAGATCACCCTTAAATATGAAACGTGTTGCTTTCAGAGGCAATGAAGATTTTAAGTACACGAAAATTGATGGCCGGGATTTTACTTCTTATTTGCTGAGCAAATAAGTGACATGCTGCTAAACATCATCTTCGTTTCGGTGCATAACATAAAACACTAATCATTTTTCGGAAACGAAACGCCAGTAACCTTTTCGCACAGTGAAAGAAAATTATCTTGTACCCTGTGGTCTGTTGCTTCGGGTCGGTGCCGAGCTTCGTGCTTATGAAAAAAGTAACGACCACTGACTTTTGCTTGGACATCATTACTAACGGCAAGCCATGCTTGGGTTTCAGCACCTTGATCAAGATTATCAGGCGCACCTGAGCCGCCCATCTTAGTCGGTACCCAACCCGGGTTTACAGCATTGGAATAAATAGTTGGCCAATAGCGTGCAACAGCCTTGCACAGAATCACATTGTGTAATTTGGAATCTGAATAGCTTACTTGGTTAGTATTTAAATTGAAATGTTTTAATTCAGCATTACCTGATGAATGTAATCCTGAACTCAAATAAATCAAGCGTTTGGGCTTCTTGATCAAACATGTAAGAATGTAAGGGGCCAATGTATTCACAGCAAAAATCGTCTGACCCGATGAGCGGTATACTCCTGCATTATGAATCACGGCATCAAAAGCACCCAGGGCATTTAGCTCAGTCGCTAACTTTTTTGTTTCCGCAATGTCGGCAAGATCAGCAACTAGAATCTTTTCCGCTCCCGGTACTTTGTTAAATGCATAGTCTCCCCTATCCTTGCTGCGGGCATGCAACACAACCTGATGATCTTGTCGAATTAATATTCTCGCTGCCAGTTGTCCTAGACCGTCTGCAGACCCGGTAATAAATATTCTTGCCATAATGGTGTTTTTGAGGCTTTGAAGATACAACTACAAAAAATAATTCGATTCTACTTTTAATTACAAAGTACTTTTATACATTTGTGTCGGGGAACAAAAAATCTACTTCTGTATGGAAAAATCCAGAAAAATTACTCAATCCATTCTTGGTGTTACACTGGTAACACTATTTGTATTATCCGTGCCCATGATAGCTATGCAATTTACGATTGAAGTAAACTGGAGCGTAACGGACTTTATTGTTATGGGGGCTCTCCTATTCAGCACAGGACTTTCTTATGTGCTGATCGCACAGTATGCTGGTAACATCGTATACAAGGCCGCCATCATTATGGCGTTAGGTTCAACATTTTTAATGATTTGGGCAAATCTTGCTGTGGGCCTGATTGGGTCAGGACCTAATCCGGGTAACCTGATGTACCTTGGAGTGATTACGGTCGGATTTATAGGTGCATTTTTATCGCGCTTTAAACCGGCAGGAATGGAACGAACCTTATACAGCGTGGCACTTGCTGTAGTGTTGCTTGCCATTATTACGTTAGCTACAAGCATGCAACAGCTTCCCGAAAGCTCCGTTGCAAAGATCATTGGTGTAAATACTTTCTTCGCTATTCTGTTTGGCATTTCAGGCTTGTTGTTTCGATATGCTGCTCTTAAGCAATCAAAGCTCATTGAAAAGTAGGGTAACAAATGCTGATCATACTATTTTAGTATGAAGAGTTTGATTTCTCTCACCCTTTACGCACTAAGAAACAAGCTTGGAGCCAATTTGGCAGAAGGTTTTCTAAAGGAGTTTTTTGCCTTTGGGGTTAAGCAAGTTTTATCTTGTTTCTTTCCGGGATTCATTTTTGGAATGCTTATTCTATCAAAACTAATTCACATTCCATACCTACCCCGTTATGATTTCCTATTGATCGCATGTGTTATCATACAGGGGTTCATGTATTTTACAAAACTGGAAACAGGAATGGAGTTGCTGGTAATAACTATGTTTCACATTCTTGGGTTAGCGATGGAGATATTTAAGGTTACGATGGGTTCATGGTCTTATCCTGAATTTGGATACTCTAAAATCTATGGTGTTCCATTGTATAGCGGATTTATGTACGCGAGTGTAGGCAGCTATGTTTGTCAAGCATGGAAATGGTTTGATTTAAGATTAGAAAACTGGCCCGGAATTTTCCCTGCTACATTAATTTCGATGGTCATCTACCTAAACTTTTTTACGCATCATTATATCTATGATCTGCGTTGGGTAATTACTGCGCTACTTTTAGTAACATTTTGGAAAACCAAAATAGTATTCATCACAAATATTATAGAGAGAAAAATGCCCATGGTACTTTCCTTTCTTCTCATAGGATTTTTCATTTGGGTGGGCGAAAATATGGCCACATATTTAGGTGCGTGGAAATATGCATCGCAACATGCAGGATGGAAAATGGTAAGTATTGGAAAAATTTCCTCCTGGTTTTTGTTGGTTGTATTAAGTATTGTAATTGTTATTCAATTGAAATTTATACGAAGCAGAAATCTGGTAGGTGGGCGATCTAAATCCACACCATGCTAACCTTTAACAAAACGTACTTCGGTCTAGCCATTTTGATTTTCATTATCGAGGTGTTGATAGCACTTTTTGTGAAGGACAATTTTGTGCGTCCTTATGTGGGTGATGTACTGGTAGTAATCTTGATGTATTGCTTTGCAAAATCCTTTCTGCGGGTACCTGTCCGTTTATTGGCAATGAGTGTGTTGGCTTTTTCATTCATAATAGAAGCCCTTCAATATGTTAAGATTGTTGAGAGGCTTGGTTGGGAGAAGTCACAATTCGCTAGAACGGTGATAGGAACATCATTTGCCTGGGCGGACATTATCGCTTACATGGTAGGTATTGCGATTGTTTTGGGTGTCGAGAATTATCGGTTGCGAAAGAGCATTATATGAATACAGAATATTTTGTGGCGAAGGATTCTGTGGTGCGACAGATTTGGGGAAAGAGTGATACCATACTTTTGATTTTTGCAGGTGCTTCCGCTGAGTTTGCCTTGAATAAAGCGGTTGACTGGCTATACTTTACGGGTCAGCTTCCGGTTGATCCTATCGGTCGACTATTCTCAACAGTTTCGTATGCACAGGCTATTGTCTTTTCAGAAAAGCATGATGCCTATCGTACCATTGATTCCATGGCAGCAATTCATTCAAATGTTGAGACGAAACGTGGTGCTGCTATTCCCGACTGGGCTTATCGCGATGTACTTTTCTTACTGATTGATTATTCTATCCGATCCTTTGAAGTGCTTGAACATAAACTAAGCCACGGAGAAAAGGATGAAGTGTTTCGGGTGTTCAACAATCTGGGAATTAGAATGAAATTGACTGGCTTGCCAAAGACTTTTGAAGAATGGACCAGAATGCGGAATGAACATCTAAAAGAAAATCTTCAGAGCAGCAAATACACAAATGACCTATTCAATCAATACAGAAAACATTTGGGGTCATTCCGATACAAAATCTTATTGGAAGCACAGAAATTAGTAGTTCCGAAACGTGTGAAGGAGCTAATGGATTTCCATAACAGCTCGTTATTCCTTCTTGCAGTAAAACTATACAAGGCAAGCAGAATAGTTAATCTGGATATGGTTTTGAAATCCCTCATTCTTCCAGCTAAGTATAAAAAACAAATCAAAGGACTAGATCAGTAGCTAATATAATATCAGTCTTTACTATCTTTCTTCATGCTTATCGAGGAGAAAACATTAACCCACTGGGTCGATCATTTTTATGGATACGGATCGTGGCAAGCGAAGTGCTGGTTTATTGGATATGAAGAAAGCGGTGGAGATTTTCCTGAAGAGGTAGCCGAGAAGTTAACTTATTTTTATAGTGCACATGCAACCAATCAGGCAACGCTGTGTGACATCCGCGAACTGTATCGCCAGGTCACTGCTCGTATTGAGGGAACTAAAGCAGATTTATATACAACTCTTTACGACTATCGATTCGGCAACCAGGCAGTGCAACATAATGTCTGGAAAAATCTAATCTCTTTTGAACATGGTTATAGAGGTAAAAATCTTCCGGACCTTCTCTCCTACCAAAAGAATCTATTTGCCTCGCCAGCAACAGGCAGCGAAGCATGGATAAAACTATATCCGTTGCCCAGCACTCATAACCATGCATGGTATTATAGCTGGCTTGATTTGCCGCAGATTGATTTTCTTAGAACGCGAACGGCATACGAACAGCGTATTTATCCGAATCGGATAAATACTATACTTTCCAATATCAAAACCTACAAACCCATAATAGTGGTGATGTATGGTATGAATAACATCACAGCTCTTAAACAATCCGTGCAAGAGTCATTTGAAGGAGTCAACTTCAAAATGATTAAAGCGATCAAACAACAAATTCCTCAACATCATCGGGCGGACATAAACGGAACAACCTTAGTAATCACCACACAAGTTCCAACGCTCCGACACAATCGAATTGAAAGTGGATTTGATTGGCAGGCGTTTGGAAAATCGTTAGTTGAAAAGTGATGCCCCAGAATTAGTTAGTTCCCAAAGCAATCTTGATATGCTCAATATGATGCCTTACATGCCAGGCATTCATAGAAATTGCCTGCTTTTGATTTAACATTATTTTCCGCACTGGATGATAATAAGCAATTTCCAGTTGTTTATCATCCAATGATTTGCTGAGGTGAACATATCGATTGGTAATGCTTTCCAGTATGTTAAGAGAATCGGCTATTGGAAATCCAAGGCAATCAGGAGTTGCTGCCCAAGCTGGTATGTCTACCAACGTTATTTCTTTATAGTCCGGTTCGGTCAACGCTTTTTTCATTCGGAAGAAATGCAACAACTGCATGTCGGCCACATGATTGACGAGTTGCTGTATATTCCATGCACCTTCACGGTATGTTTTTTTGAAATCATTTTCAGACAGACCTTTTGTAATCGTTCTGTATGCTTCAGGAGCGGCTTCAATGGTTTTAAAGAATCCGTGAAGCTCACTTTCACTGATGTTTTCCTTTGGCATAAATGGACCAATGGGAAATTTAATTTTTTCAAGTTGATCGGGAGTCATCATAACGTAAATAGTTTAATGCGACAAAGGTAGAACTTGTATTTAATCTCGACCACTTTAGAATTTACTATTTTTTGAAATTAAATGAGCGTAATAATCAGGCGCCTAGCATCGGTAGATGTTTAACCTTTTGATAGGTGAGCGCTAACGTAATGCATCTCTTTAAGGCTGCAGTCGGAATAGGTTCTTTGAGATTCAGTACAATCGCTCTATCCCCCTCAAGTTGCAATTCATCACCAAAAACATATCGAAAGGTTTCAACCAGTTTCGTACTGCAAATGAAGAATAAGTAATACTTATCCGGTGTCTTCTTTTTCCAGTCCATGCGAATAGTGCTTCCTGACTTTGTTAGATAGCTTGGCTCGCCCCATTTTGTGGTTTCAACTAATTTGTGAACTCCTGTTTCTTTGGCCGTATCAAGTATCAGCTTCCGAAGTTGTTTTAACTTTTTTCTGGCTGAAGGTGGATAACTCTCAATCAACTTGTTTACTTTTTTACTTTCTAGTAATTCCATAGTAACTCTTAAAAGTTCGTGACATTTCTTACTGGTAAATTTATTCCAATCGAGTGTCAACCTTATGTCATCAGAATATAAAATTGGGCTCTAACTCCTATCACCAAATCTTCAAATTATCTAATCATCAGATTAATAATTAATCTCCACTATCTTTTTATTCTGAAGCTTCTGCATTTGTTTGGGCACTATACGGAGTATCTCTTCTTTTAAGGTTTTGATCAGTTTCGCTTTGATGTGATCGCGATGTGTTACCAAGCTTACTTCCCGTGCAGGGCTTGGTGCTTTCAATTGTTTCACGAATTTCATCTGTTGTTTACTGAATTCCATGACGGCCAGTTCGGGTAAAATGGTAATGCCATCACTTTTATCTACCATCCGCTTGAGGGTTTCAATGTTTCCGGTTTCATACTTAAAATGAAAGTCAGAACTTTTTCTCAATTCACACAAGTTCAACACCTGCGATCGAAAACAATGCCCCTCTTCCAATAACCACAATTGATCAGGATCAATGTCATTTGCCAACACATACTTTTTATCGTAAAGGGCATTCTTGCGCGACACATACACGAAAAGTTCTTCATAAAAGAGTACGTCTTCTTTAATGGAAGAATCTTTTAAGGGTGTAACTACCAATCCACAGTCCAGCCGATTGCTTTTTAGCTCATTGATTACTTCTTCTGTAATCGTTTCTTTGATGACGAGGTTTAGCTGCGGATACTTTTCACGCATCTGTTTAAAAAGCGGAGGCAACAGGTAAGGTGCCAACGTTGGGATAATGCCAATGCGAAGTTCTCCCGTCAGGCTATCCTTCTGATCATGGATGATTTGTTGAATCATACTTGCTTCGCGCAGAATGGTGCGTGCCTGTAAAATAATACTAGCTCCAATTTCGGTGGGAATAACGGGTTGCTTGGTACGGTCAAAAATCTTCACCCCCAATTCTTCTTCCAGTTTTTGTATCTGCATGCTCAGCGTAGGCTGAGTGACAAAACACTTTTCGGAAGCCAGCACAAAATGGCGGTGACTATCAAGGGCAATGATGTATTCGAGTTGTTGTAAGGTCATAGAGATTAGCTATATGAATATAAAAATAATCAATTTGATTTATTAACCCATCTGTAGTAATCTTGAGTAGTCGTCATATAGTCGTCAAAACCACTTGAAGTGGTCAGACGACTAAAACACTAACAACTACTTAATCAATTCAAAATGGAAAACAACAAAAACCCCAATGCAAAAGTTGGAGACATGAATGAAAGTGTGGCGCAATGCCCGTTTCATGGCGGCTCTTTAAAACAAACTGCAGGCGGTGGCACCAGCAATCGCGACTGGTGGCCTAACATGCTAAAGTTGAACATCCTTCGTCAAAATTCTTCTTTGTCCAATCCCATGGACAAGTCTTTTAATTATGCAGAAGAGTTTAAGAAGCTGGATTTGAAAGCTGTAAAGAAAGACATCTTCGAATTGATGACTACTTCACAACCTTGGTGGCCAGCTGATTATGGACACTACGGTCCATTCTTTATTCGCATGGCATGGCACAGTGCAGGTACTTATCGAATCTCTGACGGTCGTGGTGGTGCAGGTTCTGGTAATCAACGCTTTGCGCCATTAAACAGTTGGCCAGATAATGCCAGTCTGGATAAAGCTCGCTTGTTGATCTGGCCAATCAAAAAGAAATATGGCAACAAACTTTCCTGGGCGGATTTAATGATTCTTACTGGAAACTGTGCTCTTGAATCGATGGGTTTTAAGACCTTTGGTTTTGCCGGTGGACGTGAAGATGTGTGGGAACCGGAAGAAGATGTTTACTGGGGTTCGGAAGGTGAATGGTTAGGCGACAAACGTTATACGGGCGATCGCGAATTAGAAAATCCATTGGGTGCTGTTCAGATGGGATTGATTTATGTAAACCCAGAAGGTCCTAACGGAAAACCTGATCCACTAGCTGCTGCTCGCGATATTCGTGAAACCTTTGGTCGCATGGCAATGAATGATGAAGAAACTGTTGCGTTGATTGCTGGTGGTCACACCTTTGGTAAAACACATGGTGCTGCTGATCCTGGCAAATACGTTGATCGCGAACCTGCTGCAGCCAGCATTGAGATGCAAGGCTTGGGTTGGAAAAATACATTTGGCACTGGTAGCTGGAGCTGATACCATCACCAGTGGGCTTGAAGGTGCCTGGACAACCACACCAACAAAATGGAGTAACAATTTTTTCGAAAATCTTTTTCGGTTACGAATGGGAATTAACTAAGAGTCCTGCTGGAGCACAACAATGGAAACCAAAAGATGGCAGCGGGTGCAGATACTGTGCCTGATGCACATGATACGTCAAAGAAACATGCACCACTCATGTTGACTACTGATCTTGCCTTAAGAGTGGATCCGATCTATGAGAAGATTTCAAGAAACTTTTTTGAGAATCCGGATGAGTTTGCTGATGCATTTGCTCGTGCATGGTATAAGTTAACACATCGCGACATGGGTCCTATCGCCCGCTATCTTGGACCAGAAGTTCCGAAAGAAGAATTGATCTGGCAAGATCCAATCCCGGCAGTTACTCATAAATTGATTGATGATAAAGATATCGCAACATTAAAGAGCAAAATTCTTGCATCAGGTTTGTCAGTATCCCAATTAGTTTCAACAGCCTGGGCATCTGCGTCAACATTCCGAGGCTCAGATAAGCGCGGTGGTGCGAATGGCGCACGCATCAGTCTTGCTCCACAAAAGGATTGGAAAGTAAACAATCCAACTCAACTGGCAACGGTATTAAAAACACTCGAAGGCATTAAAAAAGAATTTAGCACAGGCGGTAAACAAGTTTCTCTTGCCGACTTGATTGTGTTAGCCGGATGTGCTGGTATTGAAAAAGCCGCGAAGAATGCAGGTCATGATGTGAAAGTTCCTTTTACACCTGGTCGTGGCGATGCCACTCAAGCTCAGACTGATGTAGAATCATTTGCTGTACTTGAACCGGCTGCCGATGGCTTCCGCAATTATTTGAATACTCATCACAAAGCAGCAGCAGAAGAATTGTTGATTGATAAAGCACAATTGATGACACTTACTGCCCCTGAACTAACCGTGCTTGTGGGGGGTATGCGGGTACTTAACACAAACTTCGACAATTCTAAGCATGGTGTGTTCACTAAAAATCCAGAAGCATTAACCAACGACTTCTTCGTGAATCTACTTGACTTTGGAATTAGCTGGAAGGCATTAGACAAAGGACAAAACGCTTTTGAAGCAAGCGACCGTGCCACCGGTGAAAAGAGATGGACAGGTACGCGTGTTGATTTGATCTTCGGTTCAAACTCAGAACTGCGTGCCATTGCAGAGGTTTATGCAAGTGATGATTCTAAAGAAAAGTTTGTGAAGGATTTTGTAGCAGCCTGGAACAAGGTGATGAATCTTGATCGTTTTGACATTGCTTAGCGAAACCTCGGCACAGTCTAGGTTTAATTTTGTAGTGTAGTTTAAATAGAAGGTGGTTTGTCCTGATAGCTCTCGGGATGACCACCTTTTATAATTAAAATCTACTTTTTGATTAACGTTGCTTCCATCAATACCCAGGAATTAGGATCAAGAATAACTTGTTCTGGTTCGGCATCGACCGCAAAGGTGAATGTCTTTGATTTTTCATCCATATCAATCTGTTTCATTAACAGTTTATCTTGAGAATAATAAATTGCCACTTCCATCGGCATATTAAAAATACTTCCATCCGTTTGAGTTTGCTTTAGTTGAAGGGTTACTTCTTTTTTCTTTGCATTGTAATTCCATGTTCCGTTAAGCATCAGCGCACCGGGCTTGTATAACCATTGTTCAAAAAAGATTTTCAGATCCTTACCCGATGCTTCCTCCATCTCTCTTCTAAAATCTGAAGTGGTAGCATTTAGGTTCTGATATTTTTTATAGTACGATTGAATCCCCCTCCAGAATACGTCTTCACCAACCATACCTCGTAGCATGTGCAAAATCCAACTCCCCTTCTGATAGGTTTGCGAACTGGTTACCTGACTCATATCCTTCAGGTTGTCATGAATAATTCGGTAATCTGGATGCTGTGCATAAAACGCGTTTACTCTCTTTTTGCTTGAGGCTAGCCCCTTCATAAACGCATCATGACCATATTCGTGCTCAATAAAAAGAAGTGTAAAGTAGGTAGCGAAACCTTCGCTGAGCCAGACATCATCCCAATCTGATTCTGTCACCGCATTGCCAAACCACTGATGGGCTATTTCATGAATGACTACATCACGCCAACGTTCATTTTTGTCACCCACCACAGAATTCTCACTATACAAAATGGCTGATGCCGCTTCCATCCCACCGCTAACACTATTCGATTGAATGTTTGCCAATTTTTCATACGCAAAGGGACCTATTCGGTCACTGTAGAATTCCAGCACTTTCTTAGTAGGCTCTGCAAAATCATAAAACCCGGCATCGCGGTCCTGATAATACACCCAGGTCTCAATCGATTTATGATCATACTGATCAACCTGCTGAACGGCAAAGCGCGCCACACCCAACACATATAACCAGGATGCAATGGGAACAGATTGTTTCCAATGTGTGATTCGGTTTCCATTTGCTAAATCTGTTTCCTCTACTTTCAATCCGTTCGACACTACCTGATAATGCGAAGGAGCAGTAACGATAAACTCACACTTAGCTTTGTCATAAGGATGATCCACAACGGAAAGCCAATTTCTTCCTTTGTCGGGCCAGTTGTCGCTAAAGAAAGTTCGATCGCCATACTTGTTGTTCGCAATCTTAAGACCGGTGGCGGGCACTCCGGAGTAAATAATGGTATACTGACTTCTTTGATTGAGTTGAGAGGCTGCCGGTAATTTAATTTTCAATTCATCATTTTCATGAGAGAAGTTTAAACTTTTTCCTTCAGATAGCACTTGACTCACACTCATTCCCTTGTTCGCCAATGCAGCACTTGCTTTTACTAAATCAAGTCGCAGGAATTCAACTCCTTCGCCTACGTAGCGCACATCGATAGTTACCGTACATTTAATTTCATCGGTAGTGTCGAAAAGTTCAATGCGAAATGCATAGTTCAGTACATCTACCTTTGGGTTTTTAGGATACGTATCCGCACGTGAAAAAGATAAACTTAGAAACAACAATAATCCGCAAAGAATCCAATTTTTCATATCAGCGATTTTTCTGTTAATGGTATTAAATTCTATTTCTTCAATGGCAATTCAACCGCAGGACGAAATTCAATGAGACCTTTCTCTTTGACGGTGCGTTCAACATCTTCAACGCTTGTTGGTACAAAGGCACTCAGATTTTCAACACCATTTTCTGTAACTAACGCAACATCTTCAATACGCACGTATAATCTTTCTTCGGGTATCCAGATCATGGGATCAATAGTAAATATCATTCCCGGTTTAAGCTTCACTCCATGCACCTGCCCAACATCATGCACTGCCATGCCCACGGGATGTTGAAAATGCCCTCTAAACTTCACTCCCTCTTCTACTGCTTTTAGGTGTGCCGGTTTTGCGAATTTCTTACCCACCAGATATTGTTTCATATCCGCGGCAGCTTTGTCAAGCACTTCTTGAGAAGTAACTCCAGGTTTTACATATTTAAATAGCGCATCACGATACGCAATAATAAAATTATATAACTCCTTTTGTTCAGCATTAAACTTTCCGTTCACTGGCCAAATGCGAGTAACATCGCTGCAATAATATTTATAGTCGGGCGCGTAATCCATCAGTACAAGATCACCATCTACTAGCTTATCCGTTTTATGAAAATAATGTCCCATGTAAGCGTTCGTTCCACCTCCTATGATAGCAGGATATGCATCGCCTCGTGAGCCTTGCAAGTAAAATATATATTTGGCTGCGGCATCTAACTGGTATTCATAAACACCGGGCGAAGTAGACTTCATTGCTTCGATAATACCCAGCCCGGCTATTTGTGTTGCCTTACGAATCAATTCAATTTCTTTCGGACTTTTAATGAGACGCATTGAATCCAGTATGGGCGATAGATCACGAATTTCAAATTGTGGATTTCGTTCTTTTAGCTTGCCAATAAATAATGCTTCACGTGTGGATTGTCCATCCCAGGGATCAGCAGATGTTCGTGCCTGACTAGCGAGCAACTCATCACGGCTGTCATTTCCAATTTCGGCCGGACTGAAAGGTGTATAGAGCAATGGTGCGGGAGGTCTTATTAATCCGGTTCCAATTAAATCGGAAGATAAAAATTCAATGCCCTTTACTTGATCCACTCCCGTGAGTTGTTTTACCAACTCATTGTCTTCCGCTGATAATACCTTCCCTTGACCACTCTCCATCCCTTCATCACGATGTGGAAGATATAAAGTCGTTCGTTTATTTTTCCCATTCAGCAGCAAATAGGCATGTGCTGATTCCAACCCAGTGAGATAATAGAACGTATTGGACTGTCTGAATACAGTAAACCCTGGAATACCCTTGGCACCCTGAATAAGCGCAATGGCATTGTTGCCTATTGCGCTAAAGATTTTTTCTCTTCGCTGCGCAAATTCTTCTTTCGAAAATTCGGTTTGATATCGATGCTTATCCTGAGCAACCAAGTAAGGGCTATGCCAGAGAAGCAAAAGTATTAGTGCGACTAGTATATTTTTTTTCATGATAATTTGTGTTGCTCTTAAACTTTAAATATATGCCTTTTACATCAAACCTCTTTTTTTACCATCAATTCGAGACTGACAGTTTGCCAGCAGTTATTGCAGAACCTGACAGTAGGTTCGATGGGTGTTCGGTCTTCCTTCGATGGCAGTTCGATCAGCCCGCTCTCAAGATCAAACTTGTACTATTTTTAAAGAATTGAAACCATATCCCGGCAACTCCGTCTGATACTTAATAACCACCTCCCCATGCTGCTCCATCACCTACGCCTCGCCTTTCGCACATTTTTTAAAAACAAAGTTGCCTTTATCATCAATCTTATAGGGATGAGCATCGCGCTCGGCTGCAGTATTACTGCATGGGTAAACTATGAATACAATGTTGAATTTGATCAAGAGCAAAAAAACATCAACTCCTTGTACCGAATTGCGTTTTGGCAAGAAGCAGATCGCGGTGATACACCTTATGGTGTTTGTCCCATACCCGTGGGTAATCTAATCCGAACCACCCTGCATGATGGAGATCAGGTAATTCAATATATTAGTAAGGACGGGCAGTTTAGAATAGGTGATGAACTGTTTCAGAAAGAATTTATTTACACCGATCCCGCCTTCACTTCACTATTTACTATTGACCTGTTATCAGGTTCACGATCCCTTGAAGATAAAGGTCAAGTGCTTATTAGTGATAAGCTGGCGCGTACCTATTTTGGAAGTGAAGATGTAGTTGGTAAACCCATTACCCAAGTGATGAATGGTTCCATTCGCGAGTTTTTAGTAGGTGGTGTGTTCCGCGAGTTTCCTGGTAACTCAAGTTTCCGTTTTAACTTGATCACTAACTATGAAAACTACTTTATCGACCCAGCTTCTAAACTTGAGATTGAAAGCAATTGGTCGCGATGGAGTACCACTTTTTTGTATCTGCAAAATCAAACCTCAATCGAAGTGATTGAAAAGCAACTGGCCAGTTTTGTAACTACGCAAAATGAAGCCCGACCCGACTTAAAAGTTAAGTCCTTTTATGTTGAGCCGTTTAAAGGCATGTCGGCACGAGCAGTAAACCAGCGCAATCAAGGACATTGGATGAACATGCCAATGCCCCCTGCTGCGGTCATTGCTCCGTTCGCCATGGCTGGATTACTGTTGCTGGTTGCCTGTTTCAACTTTATGAACAATGCCATCGCGGTAGCAAGTACGCGACTCAAAGAAATAGGTATTCGAAAAGTAATTGGAGGCAGGCGAAAGGAATTAATATTTCAATTTCTATCCGAGACGTTTGTGTTCTGCTTGTTGGCTTTATTGTTAGGTATGGTACTGGCTGAATATTTTACTTCTGGTTGGAATGGCATGTGGCGCGGAATTGAAATCAGTATTCAGTATGCAGAAAATATTGAGTTGATCATTGTACTTGGTGTATTAACCTTACTCACCGCTTTGCTGGCCGGTGGCTATCCTGCGTTCTATATTTCTTCCTTTAAACCGATAGAGATCTTGCGCGGAAGCACCCGATTTGGTGATGCTAATTTGCTAAGCAAAAGTTTGCTAGTATTTCAATTTAGTATTTCGCTTGCTGCCGTCATTTTTGCGTTAGCTTTTTATTTCAACTCAAAATTTCAGCGGTCGTATGACCTAGGGTATTCATGGCGATCGGTAATTCAAGTCCCTCTTGAAAATTCTCAACAGTTTGCATTACTAAAGCATGAAGTTGAAGGCAATCCACTATTGCATGCAGTGGGTGGCAGCGAGCATCATATTTATAGCAGTAACTACAAGGCATCAGCGAAAGCAGAAAATCAGATCGAAAAAGAAATTGACGTGCTTAATGTGGGTGATGACTACTTTAATACTGTAAACGTGCGCTTACTGAAAGGAACTGGTTTTCAAAAAGATAAAACTTCGGACATCAACGAATCCATTATTGTAAATGAAGAGTTTGTGCGCATCTTCAATTTGGGTGCTGAGCCCGTGGGAAAACGCATTCTGCTAAATGATTCAGTGCCTGTTTACATTAAGGGCGTTGTGAAAGATGTTTACTTGCAGGCGTTGTTCAAGCCGTTGGAACCCCTCGCTTTTCGATATGTTCCTGAAACGCAATATAGATACCTGGTCGCCTCCGCAGATCCAACTGATTTGGTTGCGTTGAACGCTCAATTCAAACAGGCTTGGCAAAAATTATTTCCCGCACAGCTTTATCCCGGCAAACTGATGGAATATAATATGGTGATGGCACTAGAACATTTTGATAGTGTTGTAATGCTCTATACATTTTTAGGACTTGTGGCTATTATCATGTCTATTTCAGGATTGTACTCACTCGTATCGTTAAACCTTCAAAAGCGCACCAAAGAACTAGGTCTACGAAAACTATTGGGTGCACCGTTAGGTCACATTATTTTACAATCGGGTAAATTATTTATCATCATCATGTTCATTTCATTTATCACAGGCTCGCTGCTGGGTACGTTCATGGTGAATGCACTCATGAATAGTGTGTGGGAATATTATGAAGCAGTAGATGCACTTGTAATCAGTCTGGCAATAGGTATTTTATTATGTATTGCGTTGGCAACTATCGGCTATAAAATTAAGTCTGTGGCAACCACCAATCCGGTTGAATCGCTACGCTATGAATAGCTAATTCAATAGATGAAATAATGATTATCTATTAACTTGCAACCAAACGATTCACGATGGCAAAAAAGCAAAACATCCTTCTACTACTTGTAATTACTTCATTTTTTTGTATCCGCACACAGGCACAAAAAGTGAATGAACCACAGCATGTTAACCCTCAATGGTCGCAACCGTATCAGCCCTTTCGTATTGTAGGCAATGTGTATTACGTTGGTACCTATGACCTGGCGTGTTATCTCATCACCACTTCGGAGGGAAATATTCTTATTAACACTGGCCTTGCCGCTTCTACTTCGATTATCAAAAAAAACATTGAAGACCTTGGTTTTAAGATGGCCGATACCAAAATCTTGCTTACAACTCAAGCGCACTATGATCACGTAGGTGCTTTCGCAGAAATTCAAAAATTAACGAATGCAAAAGTACTGGCCAACACGAAAGATGCTGAAGTATTGGCCGATGGTGGCAGCTCTGATTATGAACTTGGGGAAAACGGTCGCACATTTGAACCCATTCGTGTAGATCGCAAACTAAAAGACGGTGATGTTATTAAGTTAGGAAACACTCAACTGGTAATGTTGCATCATCCTGGCCACACGAAAGGGTCAAGCAGTTTTTTATTTGATGTGCGTGACGAAAATAAATCCTATAAAGTACTCATCGCAAATATGCCCACCATTGTTACCGATAGAAAATTCTCAGACATTCCCCTATATCCTGAGATTGCCAAAGACTTTACCTATACGCTTGAGGCCATGAAGAAACAGTCCTTTGATCTCTGGCTTTCATCCCATGCAAGTCAATTTGGGCTGCATTCAAAACACAAACCAGGCGATGCGTACAATCCAGAAGCTTTTGCCGATAGAAGCGGATACGATAAATCGCTTAGTGAATTAGAAGCTCAGTATTTGAAGAAGCTGAAAGAGAAATAAGCTGCATTCACACTCCTAATTATTTAAGGCACCTTTTAGTAGTTAATCCCGTTAACAGAAGTATGGCAAAGTATTATGACGCAAGCGGAACTTACAAAGCGTACAGTAATGATGATAAGAATCTCTTCAGCGAATCGGGTGAACATCTCGGCTATTTCTCCAACGGCTTTCTATATAATACCAAAGGCGCAGCCATTGGTCATATAAAAGGAAAAACAATTTTGGATAAAAGTGGTAGCCCAATTTATCACACTTCCTAATTTTTTTTCTGGTATAAAGGAGAGTTCCTTGTGTGACTTTAGGTGTTTAGCAAAAACGCAAGAAGTGAATGACTTATGAGTATTATGAAAAGTAAACCAGTAGAACTTTCAGAGCTTGTGAAAGAGTGCAATCTGATTTTAATGGTTGAGTATCTGGAACCCTTTGTGGAAGAAGTTGCTATTAAGAGCAATGATCCGAATGTGTCACCACCTCCATTCAAAAAACAAGGTGCAATTTTCACGGTGAAATCCGCACTAAAGAATACCGACAAAGTAGAGCTTCCGAACACGATCCGCGTGCCCAACGAAAACTGGCGAAGATCACTCAGTCAGCATAAAGAGCAACATGCTGGCGGACCTAGTAAATCTTTTGGAGTGAATGAATACAAAACTGAGGTGTCCTCTATGAAGAAAGCCGACATACTTTTCCTGCATCACTTTCAGGGTGGATTTGAACTTGAAGCCAAAAACTCTTTCGAGTCTCTTGAGGAACTTGAAAAAATAACGATGCTCCTTAAAGCAAAGTAAATAGTACGAGATCGATCTTTATTGATTACAATACCTTAACCAACTTCTCCTTCCCTCCATTGTTCCCCGACCGAGTTCTCGCCCTGAAGACTCTATCTATTAACTTTTTATTTTCTTTCCCATAAGTCAGATAAGAAACTCACTGCTTCGTCAAGATTAGCAGTTTTGAATGTTGTCCTTTTATGACGCTTTGTTGACCTAGGGTGTGAGCCTTATACATGTCACCTTTGTTCCACCAAAGGGAAATAAAAAATCAACAAAATAAATTATGAAAAAGCGAAAAACCTTAACTCTAAGCCTGGGTATTATTGTTACTGCGGTTCTAATTATGATCTTCCTGGCATCGTGTCAGGAAGAAGAATTTAGTCCAACATTAACACGGGAGTTCAACATTCAATCGGCATCCAATGAAGGCACCTACCACATAAAAGTTGGCCTGCCGGTTA
Organism: uncultured Cytophagales bacterium; assembly: GCA_963787095.1. Classification (GTDB taxonomy): domain Bacteria; phylum Bacteroidota; class Bacteroidia; order Cytophagales; family Cyclobacteriaceae; genus ELB16-189. The sequence goes on from CAWBCB010000021.1 coordinate 55,275, forward strand.
ATTATTCATCGTCCGAAAAGTACGCCTCCATATATGTGCTGGATGGTGAAGAAAATTTCAATCTGGTTGCCAACAATTGCCATGAAATAGCCAGAACAAACAACGTCCAAAATGTGATTGTGGTAAGCATTGGCTATGGAAGAGATCGGAGTATTGACTACACACCAACCAAAGTTAGTTCCACAACTGGCGGTGGTGCAGAATTTTTGGAGTTTATAGAAAGTCAGTTGATTCCTAAGATTGAACAAGACTTTAATGCAGATACTACACGAAGTAGTCGGGTAATTCTTGGTCACTCTTATGGTGGCTTGTTTGGCGCCTGTGTTCTTGCCGTTAACAATAATCTGTTTGGCAACTACATAATACTAAGTCCATCAATTTGGTTTGATAATGAGGTCGCGTTGCTTTTGGAAAAGGCCAACCGCCAAGATAACAAGGAACGAAAGCAATTAGTATTTATGGGTATTGGTGAAATGGAAAATTCCGGGCGGATGCAAGCTCCCTTCGAAGCATTTTACCAAGCCTTGTACAGCAACTATTCGAATATAAGATTGTCAAAAAATCTGGAAAAGAACCTTGATCATATGGGTTCCAAAAACCCGAACATCATCAAAGGATTGAATTACTATTTCCAAAACCGATAATCACAACTCATTTAAAATAACCATTGCCATGAAATCTAATTATACATTGTTCTTCATCATCCTTTTCACAACCACAGTTGGCTTTGCCCAACAAGGTTTGCCAACAAGAAAATTAACAATTGAACCAGGCGTTGGTATCCACACAAACTTTGGAACTGACTTTCTTATTTCCAATCTGGTTCAGTGGAACCCGACTAAGCGCTTGAGCTTAGCCGCATATTCATCTTATAATATCAATAATATCTTCCAAAGAAATTTTAATTATGTAAAGACGAATTATAATTATTCCATCAATCAAAAATTTGGTGCGGGCACAACGTTACTTGGCAAGAACGGTACTCATACTTTTTTGTTCATGGTAGGCGCCAAGTATACTTCCTTCAAGGAAACGCTTGATAATCCCGACATCGATAGAGTGAGCACTTCTATTACCACACTTAGCCCTGATTATGGAATGATGTACAGCTTAAAGAGAGGATGGAAAAAATATTACTTCACGGGGCGTTTCTATCTCCCGCTTAGCCCCTGGCTAACAAACGGCACTCACATTGAAGACATACAAGGTACGCTACGTGACATTGCCCTGGAAGTTGGAATGGGAATAAAGATCAAATAATCTACAACAACCTAATTATTTTAAAAGATGGCACTATTTACATTTTGGTATGGCGATGATCATGAATCTCCCGGATCGATGAGCAACCTTTTGATTCAACAAGAGTTTGATGCAGCCACCCTTGCGTCCTTGATGAAACTGGAAGAACAAACTATTGAAATGAGATTTAAAGAAGGAAATGAAGCTTGGGTGGTTAGGTTGGAAGACAAGCCGGTTTCTTTCGGATGGCTTACCCGTGAAAGAGCTAGAATTGGAGAGTTGTCTAAAGAAATAGAGATCCCCAAAGGAAACGCCTATCTCTGGAATTTTAGAACATTAGAACCTTATCGTGGCCGAGGATACTATGTTCAACTATTGAATAAAATTTTAAGCGCTGAAGAAAAAATCAGTGATCGAATATGGGTAATCTCTGCTCCCGAAAACCAAAGTTCTTACAACGGAATAATAAAGGCTGGTTTCAAACCTGTTGGTGACATAATGTTTGACTACAAAAATGATGTGGTACTCCAAACCAGCTCTGTAGATGAAAGAACGCTGGCGGGTGCCGAACTTCTTCACATACCCATCACAACCACAACCACTCGTCCTTGTTGGAGGTGCGCCAGTAAAGCCATGAAGAAAGAAGCATCCTGTGATTGTTACGAGAATCATTTACCGTGCCGCTGCAATAACCAAAGCCTGGCAACCAATTCAATAAATATCTAAATAGCAGAATTAAAATAGAACAAATGATAGGTGCTGCAATTGGAAGTATCTCTGGATTACTGATCATTCTAATAATTGCCCGTCTTAAATGTTTAGACAAATCAATCATGTATAGTCTTATACTTACGGGTATCGCTTTTTTTTATGTTGGGTTTACTTGGACGGATAGAATATCATTAATAATCTGTTCCCTTCAGGTGATACTCTTTATTTTTATAGCCTATTTTGCAGTGAATAAGTACTTCTATATTCTTCCCACAGGCTATTTCCTTCACGGACTTTGGGACCTTGCCTACAGTTTCTTTCAATCATCTAATCTGATGCCCCTTCAATATGATCTGTTCTGTATAACTATTGATTTTATAATTGGAGTTTACCTTGTTCTGCTCAATTATCAATCAGCAAATAAGCCCAAATGGTTAATGTAAAATCGATCAACAGGCTATAAAGCATTAAGCCTTTATTTGATAACCCTGAGGGTATTATTGTCTCTTCTTGTCGTCATTTTGTCCTTCTCTGTGTTGATTACAAGAATACCTTTATTTCAAAATATTTAACAAACGTTTTTATTGAGCATGAAGAAAATTGCATTTATAATCCCACCCAATGTCGAATTATTAGATTTAGCAGGGCCTGTTCAGGTATTCACAGAAGCTAAATTCTATGGCTATGAGATTGATATAGAATTTTATCTTTTCACAAATGATCCCGTTTGTACTTCGGGACTTGGATTCGGAAAAGTTTCAAATTATGAAGACGCCAAATTAGAAGTGGGTGATTTTGTGTTTATCCCAGGAATGGATCAAAATTACGTTAGGAGTCATTCATTCCGGGCAGAGAAAAAATTCTTCAACTGGTTAAAAATTTGTGCAGACAAAAGGATAACTGTTTGCTCAGTATGCAATGGAGCTTTTGCGATTGGCTACGCAGGTTTGTTAAATGGCATTGAATGCACTACACATTGGCGAAGAGTTCAGGAGCTACAATCCCAATTTCCTCATGCCAACGTAGTAGCCGATGTATTATATGTAAAGAATAACAATGTGTATACAAGTGCGGGAATTACTGCGGGTATCGATCTTGCACTCTCTGTTTTAGAAGATTTAGCAGGGGCACTCTTTACTCATAAAGTAGCCAGAAGCCTTGTTGTTTATTATAGAAGAAATGGCAGGCGCAAACAAGAAACCATCTATCTTGATTTTAGAAATCATATCAATGTTAAAATTCATGAAGTTCAAGACTACCTTATTGATAACCTGACTATCAATACCTCCATTAGCGAATTGGCATCACTAGTCGGCATGAGTTCTAGAAACCTTACACGCGTCTTTAAGGAGGCGACCGGAACAACCATTATTGAATACCTTACTGAGTTACGTTTGGAGATGGCTAGAACACTGCTCAAAAATCCTAAAAATTCAATGCCATTAATTGCGCGGAAATGTGGGTTTAAAACAGAGCGGCAATTACAAAGGATATTGAAACTGGCTGCAAATTAAATTATTAGTTTCATTGAACAACCACAAAACAATCATTATAGCTAACTTGTATCAATCCTGAAGATTTCAATCAGAGATTCGATACTATGAAGGTAGCATTTGTTGTTCCGCCCTATGTTGAGTTGCTAGATCTTGCCGGGCCTGTACAGGTTTTCACAGAAGCTAAGTTCTATGGATACGATATCGAATTGGAGTTCTACACTTATACAGATGTAGCGATCAGCACGTCAGGACTTGAGTTTGGAAAAATCGTAAGCTATAAAAAGGCAAATCTTCAACCAGGAGATTTTCTATTTATTCCGGGTATGAAATTCGATTATGTTATGAGCGATGCGTTTAGAGCTGAGAAGGATTTCTTCGCGTGGCTAACCGAGTGTGCTAATAATTTGATTAATATTTGCTCCGTATGCAATGCAGCCTTTGTATTGGGGGAGGCTGGTTTACTGGATGGACGAGAGTGCACAACTCATTGGCGAAGAATAGAAGCATTACAAGTGCGATTTCCAAAGGCGTTTGTAATTTCAGATGTGCTATACGTTAAAAGTGGCACAACCTATACCAGTGCCGGAATCAGCGCAGGGATTGATTTGGCCTTAAGTATTTTAGAGGATCTAAAAGGTCCACGCTTTGTTCACACAGTTGCGCGTAGCCTCGTTATATATCACCGGAGAAGTCACGATCAAAGCCAACAAAGTGTTTATCTTGATTTCAGGAATCATATTAACCCAAAAATTCATACCATTCAGGACTATCTGGTAGATCATATAGCCGATGAAAACTCGATTGAAACTCTTGCTTCAATAGTTTCAATGAGTCCGAGGAATCTTACCCGAGTATTTAAAGAATCGACTGGAACAACCATTGTTGAGTACCTCACCCGGTTACGGAGAGAAAATGCCAAAACACTTCTTAATAATCCCGACTACACCCTGGAATACATTGCCTCCCAATGCGGCTTTAAAACTGCCCGGCAATTGCAACGGATATTAAGGTAACCTTAGAATTCTAATTTGCCTAAGAAACACCTCAATTGCGTTAGGGTTAATCAGGAACAATAGCTAATTCTTTATTTGCGGGTTGAATATGATATGCCATACACCGCGCAAATCTCCCTCCTTAAAATTCATGGCTCGATCCTCCGGATAAAGCTGATGAATTTTTGCCAGCGTATTTTCTTTTACTTGCACTCCTGCCGTTCCGTGACAATTTAGACACATAGCTTGCGTTAGAATAGGTTTGAAAAAATGTATCTCACCTACTGATCGTTGTCGAACAATTTTTACGTGTGGTGTTTGTGAAGAGTTCCATTTCTTCACTCATTGCAGTTAACATAATCAACTCGAGGCTATCGGGCTTGTTAACTGGATTTCTATAGCGTAAAGAAGTCCGTTTAATAACCACACTATCCGCATAGATTGCAGTAATTGGATACGCTTCTGCGTTACAAAAAGTGATTGCTCCCTCCATTCCCTTCGAAGCGATTGCACTAAGTAAGGAATTTCGGAGTGTATCAAAAGACCGGGCAACGATTCTGTTTCCCTGCTGGATAAATACAGAATCACTAATTGCATTCTCTCCAGTTTTCTGATCGTCACTGATTTTCTTTTCAGTGCAACTTAGCATCATAACACTCCATACGAGGATAAGCGGAAGAGCTAACAAAATTGATCTTAACCGTTTGAATGCCAGGCTGAATTTTCCCGATTTTAACTTATGACCGAGGTTATTCCCCTGAAAGATATTTTCAGAAAGGTAACTACTTCTCATTTCAAGATTTTGCTTTTCTATGATCACTGATACGACCTAGTATGCTTTCAAGAGAAGCCTTTAGTTTATCAATGGCTCCTGCTACCGCTCGTTCAACGGAATCTGACTGATCTGTAACTACAACGGGCTGTCGTCCACGCAATCTGGCTTCCATTAAACATCGTATGTCATTTGCTCCTTCTTTTATTCCATTCTCATCTGAAAGATGAATTTCTATTCGCGTGATTTGAGTGCTATGCCTTTCTAGCTCTTCCTCTACGAGGGCCGCAAAGTAATCGCGTTGTCGTTGATTCCCATTAATAGTTTTGTCAGTGTTAAACTGGATTATCATATTTATCTATTTATTTAAGGTTCACTATTTTTTTTACTTCTGTCCGCTTCATAAAGCGTGGTGATTAACAACTCGAGGTTTCTCTTTGTCTTCGTTACCTCAGCCATAAGATAGTTATTACTATTAATTTTTTCTCGTCAAGATTCGGAACTTTTCATTTGAAAGGGTACTATTTAACGAGCCAGATAACCACCATCTACAGGATAATAACTACCCGTTACAAAGGATGCTTTCTCACTGGCTAACCAAAATATTAATTCAGCCACTTCTTCACTTTTTCCAATGCGACCAATGGGATGAAGTGCGGCAAGTTGTTTCTTCATTTCACCATCCAGAACACTTAATAAGGGTGTCTCAATGAATCCTGGACCTACCGCATTAACTCTTATATTTTGAGCTGAATATTCAAGTGCTGCAGTTTGGGTAAGGCCTACTACACCATGCTTAGCTGAAGCATACCCTGCAGAGCCTGCAAAACCCACTGAACCCAAAATGGAAGAAATGTTTACAATGCTGCCACTTCCATTTTTTAGCATGGCTTTAATCTGATACTTCATCCCATAAAAGAGACTAGTGAGATTTACACTTATTACCTTCTGCCACCCTTCAATGCTCATTTCAGCTATAGGATTTAACTCACCACCAATTCCGGCATTGTTAATTGCAATGTCCAATTTTCCATACGTCTTAAGCGCAAAATTGACTAATGCTTCCATTTCTTCAGGTTTGGAAACATCCGTTTTAAAAAACGAAGCGATCCCGCCTTTTGCATTTATATCTTTTACAACTTTTGCACCTTCTGATTCCTGAATGTCTGAAACTACTACATTCGCGCCCTTTGTGGCAAACAATTCGGCAGCAGCTTTTCCAATACCCGAAGCTGCTCCAGTGATAATTACAGTTTTATTTTTCATGTCGTTTTATTTATAGTTACTTCATGTTGCTTAGGCAATGTATTTACAATCCCCTTGCCTATGCATGATGTACATCAGTACAGATAATGATGTACATCATAAAAACAATACAACATGAAATCCTGAAAATCTTTTCGAAAGATTAAGAGCAAAAACTACTGATTCTCTATTACGCAGCTGCTGTGAGAATCCTTGGCATCACTATGAATAAGTGATTATATATTATCAGGAAAATATTGATAGGTGGTATTTCTCATGCAAGTTGTCAAAACAAGTAAAATTTTGTCCTTTCAATTAGTGCAAAACAATTTTCTTCCAGACCACATTACTTCCATTGCGGATGATGACAATGTAGGTGCCTCTAGGCAAATGGGAAGTAGTAGTTATAATTTTTCTTCTTTCAATCTTTTGTTGAATCGGAAATTGTTGGCCAAGCATATTGGCAATAGTAAGGGTAGCATTTTCAAGCTGGTCTCCTTCAATAACAAACTCATCCGTTGCTGGATTAGGATAAATTGAAATGCTACTTGAACCCGCTTCTATAAAGAGCGATACAATTTTCGATATCGTACTCGTACCATCATAGTCTGTTTGGCGTAATCTATAATAAGAGATATTAGAATAAGGATATAAGTCTATGAAACTATATTCATGTTTGGTTGTAGTAGTGCCAGCACCAGGTAAGCTGGCAATTTTCTCCCATTGCTTTCCTTCCTTCGATCGCTCTACAGTAAAATATTGGTTATTCAATTCAGATGCAGTTGTCCATGAGACAACCGCATTCCCTTCACCATCTTGATTAACGGTTAAGGAAATTAATTCGATGGGTAGAGCCGCGTTAATATCATCGACAGATCCTATGGTAAAATACAAACCCGTTCCAGCTGTGAAATCGTGATCAAATTCAACAATGTCAGTAACATTGTTGAAGGAGGTTGGAGAAATGGAAGTGGCCCCAGTGGCAAAGGTGCCATCTGCATCAACCAGCAGACGAACGTATTGCAAGTCATTATCTCCGGGGGTCCCCGAACGACCTGGTACGGTACTGAGGTCAAATCTGACTTTCAAATTACCAATCGCACCTGTTTCCACTGCACGCCACGTTCGATTGAGTCGTGCTTTTATTACTTCTGCATTGACGGTTGTTCCTATATCTGTCACGCCTCCGCTGTTTAGTGCAGCCGAATTGTTTCCGAAAATGAAAAAACTTTGATCTGCTGAAAATGAATTTCCATTGGAAGCATTATCGGTAGCAATGGTTCCTAATCCTATGGTCACTACTGCTCCATTGGCCTGACTCTTTGATTGCTTTTGATCTAATCCTGTTTTAGTATCCTTTCCAATACCTGTCACATTATTATGAAAAGTTGCATTGGCTGTTGCATCCCAAACTACAGATGATAGTCCGGATAAGTAATTGTGTGAAAGTGTGATTCCATACTTCAACCCGAGGTAACTTTCAATTTGTTCCTTTTCAACCGAAGTCAGCGCAGCCGCAGTGTTATAAATAATGACTTCTTCAATTTTCCCAAACTGTTGATTATTACCCTGGTAATTACCAAAGTAGGCCAAATTGAGACCTGCTAAATTAATGGTAGCAATACTCGCGCCTTGTACTCCATTCTTCCTGAAATTAACATTGCCGGAACGCAACTCAAGAGCAACTAACGCTGGTTCATTTTGAAGCCATGTAAATCCACTTGTCTTAAATCCCACATTATCCCCATCAAAGTAACCAAGGGTTGTACCTCCGGTTTGAACAATGATTGGATGATCATTGGTAGCACCTCTAAACATAGTACGCCATGAGGTATTGACACCCGGTTTTCCAATGGCAAAAATTGTTGCGTTGAGATTGGCAGGTGGACTCGCTAACGTCATGATCTGGGTACTCCCTGAAAAATTAATGGAAGGATTAAAATTAAGATCGTTGGTAACCAATGCGGGCTGGTTGGCCATTGTTCCCTGAGTAGCATTATTACTAGTCCCTGATTGATCGGCCCAGGCGCTTACATTTGCGATTCCCGTTACACCTGCATCTGCTTTCACCCAAAATACAGCGCCTGAAACTCCACCTGGTATGCTGACATTCATGGCTGCAATGCTGAAATAATTGTTATTATTGAAATTTACTCCCGTAAATGACAATACACTTCCAACTAAAGAAGCGCCAGTTGTATGAATCGTAGAACCACTGCTAAAGTCTGTATCAGTATCTATGAGTAATGTGTAATCGGAAGCAAGACCTGTGTTTGGAATTGAAAGTGTGGCAAGGTTAATACTAAACGTAACGGCTCCAGGTGTACCTGCAGTAGCTACTTTCCAGATTCTGGCTGAACGACCGGAAAAAGTAGGTGGTGTATTGGTTGAAAGCCCTGTTCCATCATTATTACCCCAGAGCAAAAAGTCTTTATCAGATGCGAATGAACTTCCCTTATCAATTGTTACAGCACCATCTGTATTTATACTTAAAGATTTCCTTTGACTAAGACCTGACACATCATCACGGCCAATCCCTGCTATGTCGTTGTTATAACCGGCATTAGTTGTTGTATTCCAGATGATTGATCCCGAAGAAGTAAGGTAATTATGGGAAAGAGTAACCCCATACTTGATGGCCATGTAACTTTCTATTTTTTCTTTCTCTGTTGCTGTCAGCGGTGCTGCCGTATTGAAAATCATCGTCTCAGCAATTTTTCCAAAACGCTGATTGCCTAACTGATAGTTTCCAAAGTAATCAAGACTTAAGCCTGCCAGATTAATGGAATTGATGGAAGCACCTTGTGTTCCGTCTTTTCTGAAATTGACATCACCCGTGCGCATTTCTAACGCCAACTACGGCAGGCTCATTTTGCACCCATTAAATCCACTTGAATTTAAGTCCACCCCATCACCATCATAATAGCCGAGCGGTAGTTCCACCATCTGTATAATGATGGGATGATCATTGGCTGCACCACGAAACATGGTTCTCCATGAACTGTTAGGTGCGGGAACACCCACCTGAAATATAGTGGAATTGCTATTTGTAGGTGGTGTTGCCAACTGCATTACATCAGAGGCATCAGAAAAGTCGATGGTCGGATTAAAATTCAAAGCCGGATTAATTAATGAAGGCTGATTCGCCATTGTACCTTGTGTTGCATTGTTGCCTGTTCCTGATTGATCGGCCCATGCGCTTACATTCGTAGTTCCGGTAACTCCAGCATCGGCCTTTACCCAAAACACCAATCCGGCAACCCCACCGGGTATGCTGATATTCATAGCTGCAATGCTGAAAAAGTTGTTGTTGGTGAAACTTACGCCCGTGAAAGATAAAACACTTCCAACCAGATTAGCACCCGCAGTATGTGTTGAGGCACCTGCACTGAAATCTGTATCGGTATCAATTAACAGCGCATAATCGGCTACGTTTCCAGTATTCGGCAACCCTAATGTTGCCAGATTAATACTAAAGTTTACATTTCCAGGTGAACCTGCATACAGCTACTTTCCAGATTCTGCTCGAACGGCCAACAAATGTGGGTGGTGCGTTTGTTGAAAGTCCTGTGCCATCATTGTTGCCCCAAAGCAGATAATCCTGATCCGTACCAAAGGCTCCACCTTTATCAATCGTTACTGCACCATCGGCACTTATGCTCAATGATTTTTGTTGATTCAATCCTGAAACATCATCCCTACCAATCCCTGCAATGTCATTGTTGTATCCGGCATTGGTTGTTGTATTCCAAATTGTTGCGGCTGTTGAATTCAAATAGTTGTGACTTAGGGTAATGCCATACTTGATGGCCATGTAGCTTTCAATTTTTTCTTTCTCAGTTGTTGTAAGAGGTGATGGTGTATTGAAAATAATGGTCTCGCCAATTTTTCCAAAACGCTGAGTTCCCGTTAAATAGTTGCCAAAGTAATCCAGATTCAAACCAGCAAGATTAATAGTAGCAATGGATGCACCTTGTGTTCCATCTTTTCTGAAATTAACATCGCCTGCGCGCATCTCAAGGCCAACTATAGAGGGTGTTCCCTGTGTCCAATTGAACCCACTGTATTTAAATCCGACATTATCATTATCGTAATAGCCAAGACGGGTGCCGCCTGATTCTACTATTATTGGATGATCCCCTGCAACACCTCTGAACATCGTACGCCAGGAAATATTTGGTGCCGGTACGGCAACACTAAATACAGTTGTATTAAGATTGGCTGGCGGTGTGGCAATTTGCATCACATCTGTTTGATCAGAGAAGTCTATGGTCGGATTAAAATTTAAATCTGGATTGATCAAAGAGGGTTGATTGGCCATCGTTCCCTGAGTAGCATTATTGTTAGTTCCTGATTGGTCGGCCCAGCTACTCACATTGGTAGTACCCGTTACCCCTGCATCAGCCTTTACCCAAAACACTGATCCTGCAACACCGCCTGGAAGCGAAACATTTGCGGCTGCAACAGAAATTAAATTTCCGCTTGCCAGATTGACTGATGTAAATGTTAAGTTATTTCCTACTAATAAAGCTCCGGTTGTGTGGGTTATAGCTCCTGTACTAAAGTCAGTATCCGTATCAATTAATAATGCGTAATCACTGGCTGATCCCGTGTTTGGAATTCCCAGTTGTGAAAGGTCTATTGTTGTTGTAACACTTCCTGGAGTTCCTGACACGGAAGTTTTCCAAATGCGATTCGAACGAAGTACAAATCCTCCAGGCACGTTGGCACTGGTTCCTGTGTTGTTATTACTACCCCACAACAAATAATCCTTATCTGAACCAAAGGCTGCACCCTTGTCGATAGTTAAAGCTGATGAAGCAACCAGACTTTTGGACTTACGTTGATCCAATCCATTTAAATCATCACGACCAATACCTGCCACTGCGTTGTGATAGCTTGCATTGGCTGTCATGTCCCATAGCAGTGAACCATCAGATGCGAGATAATTGTGTGACAAAGTAAGTCCGTACTTTATCCCTAGGTAAGATTCGATTTTGTTTACATCAGTAGCGGACAATGCAGTTCGATATATTATTACTTCACCTATCTGTGAATGAGAAGACTGAGACGAAAAGGCGCCTTGATTAATATCGATTTGAATTCCATTGGCCGTGTTGGTACCGGCAAATGTAGCCAATGACTGGCCATTAGCCCTTGCTTCAATATTGGTAGTTGAATTATTTCGAACATAACTTTGCAGGCTTAGGTTTAAGCCACCGTTGTTCACTGCAATTCCGCTGTTGTAATTATTTGGATTGCCATTGATATAGATAGATCGTTCATGTGTATCGTGGTATCCCCACAGAAAGTTTCCTGTATGGCCGTCAAATAATCTCCCATCATTGTCAGAGGCTAGCTTTTTGGCCACAAAAAATATAGACCAATCAGAAGAAAGTGCTGCCCCAACAGGAGCATTGAACCCACCCGAAAGAATCTCTACGGTAGGATTGAAGTTAAGTGCGTTTGTTTTGTAGGATGGGCCAGCTACCACGGTGTAGTCATTGGCATACCCACTTTTATCTAACCACCGGGAAACGGCATCTCCATCTTCTGCAGGGTCTGCAGCAGCTTCTTCTACACCGTTATCCGCTTTTAGCCAAACAGCTAAATCTCCAACAGCACCACCGGGAACACTAATGTTTGCAACTGCAATTGAGAAAAAATCATTGTTGTTAAAACCTACACCTGTAAATGAGAGAATATTTCCTACCAGTGAAGCTCCCGTGGTATGTGCCGTTGCGTCCGCGCTAAAATCTACATCATCATCTATAAGTAACGCGTAGTCAGCAGCGTTGCCTGTGTTAGGAACTGCCAACTGCGAAAGGTCAATATTGAAATTCACGGTTCCAGGAGTTCCTAGAGTAGCCACCTTCCAAATCCGGGAACTTCGTTGCACATACGCTGGCGGTACATTACCACTTTTTCCCATTGCATTATTATTACCCCAAATAATAAAATCCCGATCATTACTAAAAGCTCCACTTTTATCCATCAACACAGCGCCATCCGTATTAATACTTCGTGACATTTGCTGATTGAGGCCTGAATTGTCATCGCGCCCAATACCTGTTACATCAAAGTGATAAGCAGCATTAGTTGTCGCATCCCAAATTGTAGTACCATTAGAGGCCACATAATTATGTGTAAGTGTTAAACCATATTTAATTGCCAAATAGGTTTCAACTCGAACGACTTCAAGCGCGGTGAGTGCTGAGTTATATATGATCATCTCTCCTACTTGGGAGTCCGAAGTCTCACCTGAATAAGCTCCCTGATTGATATCAATGCGCACACCACTGCCGCTATTGCTGGAACCAAACGTAGTCAGACTGGTTCCATCCACTCTTGCCTCCAGCGTTCCTCCTGTCGATTCTCTTTTATAGGAATGTAAATGCAAGTCCTCTATCCCTACGGTGGTAGCAATACCGCTGTTGTAGTTACTTGGAATTGAATTTATGAAAATACTATTGGTGTAGTTACCCCAATGTGCCCAAAGATAATTACCGATGTGACCATCGAATATTCGACCATTATTATCGGAAGCAAGTTTTTTGGAAATAAAAAAGGTAGTCCAATCAGTTGATAATTCCGATCCAGCAGGTGCATCAAAGCCACCGGAAAGAATTTCAACCATGGGATTGAAATTCTGAATAGCCGTTCTAAAGGTAGGGCCTACCACAGAATTGTAATGTCGGCCATTACCACTATTGTCAAGCCAGCGCGTAATGGCGTCTCCATTTTCGGCCGGATCACCAACGGCTTCTTCAACACCATTGTTTGCCTTTAACCAAACATTCAATCCGGTTGAAACACCACCAGGTGATTGTGCATTAAGTGAGGAGACTATAACAACTGAAAAATTGTAGGAGGAAAGTACCGAACTTTTTAACTGTAAAGATGAAATTCAATTAGGTATCCTTGGTCAGACAAATGATAACTTACAATATTAAGAAATTCAATGAAAAATTCAGAATTTTACAACTTCTTCAACCCCTTCAACTGCTCCTTCTCCGCTTCCGTAATACTTATAGCATATCCACCACCGGGTGCAGACCTCTGTGCAAGTTTTGATTTGTTGGTAATAATTACCTTGCGAATATTATAAGCCTGAGGATTTGTTTTATAGTGTGCATCTTTTGCATCGCTGTAGATCGTGGCAATGTATGTCTTATCAGCATCCAGAAAATCAAACAAGATGTTTGAGGTGCGAGATGTTTCACCGTTAACGCTTCCCACAAACCAACTGCTCTTGCCTTTCGCCCTGCGGGCAACTGTAATGTAGTGTCCGGGTTCCGCTTCGAGGTATTTACTATCATCCCAATCCAAGGCAACATCTTTGATGAATTGGAACGCGTCTAAAAACTTATTGTAATTCTCTGGAAAGTCAGCTGCCATCTGCAAGGGACTATACATAGTAACATACAGCGCCAGTTGATTAGCGAGTGTACTGTTAACATGGGAGTTATTAGACGGATTAGCTTTGCTGATATCCATCTCAAACACACCTGGTGTATAATCCATCGGCCCGCCAATCAACCGAGTGAAAGGAAGAATCGTAACATGATTTGGTTTCGATCCACCAAAGGCTTGAAACTCCGTACCCCGTGCCGATTCATTGCCAATCAGGTTAGGCCACGTGCGCGCGATCCCTGTAGGGCGCACGGCCTCGTGAGCATTCACCATAATTTTATACTCAGCAGCTTTTTCTACTACATACTGATAATGATTGACTGTGTATTGATCGTAATGATAAAAACCTTTCGGTAAGATAGGACCTACATACCCGGTCTTCACGGCATCGTAGTTATTGTCTTTCATAAATTGAAAAGCTTTGTCAAGATGGCGCTCATAGTTGCGTGTGGAGCCAGAAGTTTCATGATGCATGATGAGTTTAATGTTTTTTGATTTCGCATAATCGCGTAACTCGTTAAGATTGAAATCAGGATACGGAGTAACAAAATCAAACACGTAATCTTTTGCATGACCAAACCAATCTTCCCAGCCAATGTTCCAGCCTTCTACCAGCACGCCATCAAATCCATGCAGTGAAGCAAAGTCGATATACTTTTTAACATTGGCAGTAGTTGCCCCATGTGTGCCGTTAGGTTTTGCTTTTGAATAATTGGTGACTCCAATTTGTATTGAAGGCAACTCATTCGTGTAGGACCAGGAACTTTTTCCGGTAATCATCTCCCACCACACTCCCATGTACTTAGTAGGTTTAATCCATGAAGTGTCTTCGATCTTATTCGGCTCATTCAAATTGTAAGTCATCTTGCTTGCTAGAATTGTGCGCGCATCATCACTCACCATAATGGTACGCCATGGTGTGTGGCTCGGTGCCTGCATATATCCTTTGTCGCCTGTAGCATCAGGTGTAAGCCACGATTGAAACACAAGCGATTTATCATCAAGGTTAAGATGCATGCACGAATAATTGATGAGTGCTGCTTCATGGATATTGAGATAAATACCAGCATCGGTCTTCATCATCAGTGCAGTTTGAACACCTGTTGGTGAAAACGGTGTTTGCGAGGCATTGGGAGTAATGGCACCTTTCATAAGACTACTAATTTCAGTGAGACGTGAAGTGGTGTAATCGTATTCCTGGGTATCGTAATCGCCAGCAATCCAGAAAGCTGTGTGATCTCCCGTCATAGCAAACTGAGTGCGCTCTTCTTTTATGACGAAGTAGATCAGGTTGGGTTGTGACGGAAATTCATACCGAAAGCCGAGGCCGTCATCGAACAATCGGAAACGAATCAGCAACTCGCGATTGGTTTCCTTTTGTGTAAGCGTTACCGCGAGTTCATTATAGTGATCACGAATGGTTTTCACTTCGCCCCATACCGGTTGCCAGTTGCTATCGTGCGAAGTAGTTTTTGTTTCGGTAATCGTAAAATCATGTTGCAATGACTTCGCATCGTCTTTCAGCGCGAACCCCATGGTGCTGGGATTAATCACTAATTTATTCTTAAAAGACAATTGATATTGGGGCGTTCCGTTGGGTTGCAGCGAAAATGTC
This sequence comes from uncultured Cytophagales bacterium, assembly GCA_963787095.1. Lineage (GTDB taxonomy): Bacteria > Bacteroidota > Bacteroidia > Cytophagales > Cyclobacteriaceae > ELB16-189. Next base: position 70,758 of record CAWBCB010000021.1, read on the forward strand.
ATAATTAACTGGCCGTTGGGCGAGTGGAGTTCCTGAGCGACAACAGCTGCAAAAAGTAAGAGCCAGAGGGTGATGAATAGAAAAATCTTCTTCATAACAGGAGTAGAATTGAGATAGCAATATTAGAAAATTTCAATCGAATAGGAATAATAAAAACAGCACGTATCAATGATTTTTGTCAGTCAACTAAATTAATCTATGACAAACGTCAGCCCTAATTTTGACCAGGCTCACACACACGTAAGGAAAAGCAGTTAGCTTTATAGGTTGAATTTATTCCAACAACTAATTGAACTTTACACCTATGATTGACACGTTGAGATATGTTTTGAGGGATTTACAGGTAAAGGGTGTTTCACTCGTACTTATAATATTCCTTGGCTCGTGCCAGAAATCGGGTGAAAAAGTTAGTCCCATTATCGAATCCATCTCAGAATCAGTATATGCATCGGGCATTGTTAAAAGTAAAAATCAATATCAGGTATATGCAGCCACTAATGGATTAATTCAGGAAATTCTAGTGAAGGAAGGGGATATTATTAAAAAAGGATATCCGGTGATGAGATTACTCAACGAGACTTCGCGTTTAAATAAAGAGAACATGAAACTAGCTGCTGAGAACGCAGCGGTCAGTGCAAATACTGATAAGTTAATGGAATTAAAGTCAGCCATAACGTTGGCTAAAAGTAAATTGATCAACGATTCATTAATGGCTATCCGACAACGAACCTTATGGGCAAAGCATGTTGGCACAAAGGTAGAATTAGAACAACGCGAACTCGCCTATCAAAATGCAATAAACAACTTAAAGGTTGCAACGATTCGGTATGATGAATTGAAGCGACAGATTGAATTTGCAGCCCAACAATCATTGAATAATTTAAAAATCAGTACATCACAGACCAATGATTTCATTATCAAAGCAGAAATGGATGGGAAAGTATATAAAATTCTAAAGGAGAAAGGAGAGTTTGCCAACACGGCAACCCCTGTTGCCATTATTGGCGATGCTGAAAATTTTTATGCTGAACTTACTGTGGATGAATATGATATTGTGCGCATTCGCGAAGGACAACGCATACTACTTACCATGGACAGCTACAAGGGCAAGGTATTTGAAGCCCGTATCGCACAAATCATCCCCTTGATGAATGAATCGTCAAGATCGTTCACGATTAATGCCGATTTTGTTACCAGACCGGAAGTTCTCTATCCCAATCTTTCGCTGGAAGCTAACATACTCATCCGATCAAAAGAAAAGGCGATGACTATTCCGCGTACCTACCTGATGGGAGATTCGTTAGTACGCCTGAACACGGGTAAGACAAAAAAAATTATCATCGGGTTGAAGGATTATCGCAAAGTTGAAGTAATAAGTGGCCTGACTTTGGAAGATGTTCTAATCCTACCCAATGAATAGCCGTCTTATCATTAATATTGCCATCTCTCTATTATTGGCACGTTGGAAACAAACGCTGGTGGCCGCTGTGGGCGTTACGTTTAGTATCACCATGTTTATCGCTTTGTTAGGTTTCATGACAGGCTTAAATGATTTATTGGACGGATTGATTATTAATCGGACTGCACACGTGCGTTTTTTTAACGAAATAAAACCAAATGAGAATCAACCGATAAATGTGTCAAAAGAGTTTAACGATACGTACAATTTCGTGCAATCAGTAAAATCAGTTGGCAATCGTCAACGGATTTACAATAGTGGAGCTATAATACAAGCATTGGAGCAAGATGACCGCGTTACTGGTATTGCCCCAAGGATATCGGCACAAGTCTTTTTTAATGATGGCTCCATTGATATTACAGGTGTAGTTAATGGCATTGATGTGGAAGCTGAAAGTAAACTTTTCTATTTTGATGATTACGTTACCTCCGGCAACTCGATGGATATTTCTATTGTTTCGAATAGTATCATTCTGGGTAAGGGATTAGCCGATAAATTATTAGCCAACCTTGGCGATGTGGTGCAAGTAACCACCGTTACGCAACAGCGTTTCCCGTTAAAAGTAGTTGGCATCTTTCAGTCTGGCTTGCAGGAGTTTGATAAGGTGCAAAGCTATACCTCCATTGGCACAGTGCAGAAAATATTGGGTGAGCCTAACAATTACGTAACGGATATACAAATCAAGGTGACAAATATTGATCAGGCTCCAGCTATGGCAAAAGAACTATCCGAATTATTTAATACAAATGCTGAAGACATTCAAACAGCTAACTCACAATTTGAAACTGGTTCGTTTGTTAGAACGCTTATCAGCTATACGGTGGGAATCACCTTGCTTATTGTGGCTGGCTTTGGTATCTATAATATTTTGAACATGATGATTTATGAAAAGATGGACTCCATTGCGATTTTAAAAGCAACAGGATTTTCCGGCACTGACGTAAATCGAATTTTTATGGTGATAGCCTTGAGCATTGGAATTTCGGGAGGAGCGTTTGGGTTAGTGTTTGGATTCTTAACATCCTTATTGATTGATCAGATTCCTTTTAATACTTCGGCATTACCAACCATAACCACCTATCCCGTTAATTATAATCCTGCTTTCTATTTTATTGGATCTACTTTTTCTATTGTTACTACATTTTTAGCTGGTTGGGCACCTGCTAACAAGGCAAGTAAGGTAGATCCTGTGATCATTATCCGTGGTAAATAAGATGAGTAAAATTATTTCGCTTGAAGCTAATAACATCAACAAACATTTTCACGATCCTGTATTTATTCATGTGCTAAAGGATATTACTTTTTCTATTTATTCAGGAGAGTTTGTATCCGTAATTGGCAAGTCAGGGTGCGGTAAGTCTACCCTACTATATATTTTATCCACCATGGATACTGATTACGATGGGGATTTATTTATAGTGGGAGAAAATATGCGAAACAAAACAGATATGCAATTGGCGCGCGTGCGTAACGAACGCATTGGCTTTGTTTTTCAATTTCATTATTTACTAAGCGAGTTTACTGTATTGGAAAATGTGATGCTACCAGGATTAAAACTTGGTAAATTTGAGAAAGAACAAATACGCGTCCATGCCATGGACAAATTAGATCAGTTAGGTATTCAGAAATTAGCAAACAAAAAAGCAACTCAAATATCAGGTGGAGAAAAACAACGCGTGTCAATTGCAAGAGCGCTAATCAATAATCCAAGCATTATTATGTGCGATGAACCCACAGGAAATTTGGACAAAACGAATAGTCAAATTGTTTTTGATATCTTTAAAGAATTGAGCAGCAAATTCAATCAGACTCTTCTAGTTGTCACGCACGATCCAGAGTTTGCAGACAAAACAGATCGCGTTATTGAAATGGAAGATGGAAGAATTATCAGTCAGTAAGTAGTAAAATTTTTATTCATGAAAATTATCTTTCTCATATCAGCATACCTCTTCACCTTCCCCGCTATGGCACAATTGAATCCTGTAAACTCCGGTGTTTATACCTGGACTGATTATCCGGCAAAAGTTAATGGGGATCGTGAGTCAAGAAAAATGTTTGAAGGCACATCCTCACATTTAGAATATTTTAAAATTCATGCCACTACTCAATATCCCGGTGCCAAACCTAGTAATATGCACGCCAACGATGACAAGGAAGAATGCATCATCGTTAAAGAAGGAACCATGAAAATTACTATTGAAGGTAAAAGTGTAATCTTAGGAACCGGTGGAGTGTTTCTGTTAATGCCTCTTCAAATGCATTCCGTACAAAATGTGGGCAGTACCAACCTTACATACTATGTAATGCAATACCGGGCTAAAAATAAAATGGACACTGAACGCGGACAAGTAGCAGGCGGATCATTGATGTTAAATGCAGATTCGCTACCCTTCAAGCCAAACGCACGTGGTGGTAGTAAACCTTATTTTGATCGCGCCACCACGATGTGCGAGCGATTTGAAATGCATGAATCTGTATTGAACAAGAAAGGACCCAGCCATGATCCTCATACGCATGAAGAGACAGAAATCATTTTGATGCTAACTGGTAATACTGAAATGACTATTGATGGGAAAGAGTATAAAGCCGGACCCGGTGATTTTTATGTGATGAATTCTCAGTCACTTCATGGGATTCGAAATGCCATCGATGCTCCGTGTTCTTATCTTGCCTTTAAGTGGAAATGAGCCGTTAACCTATACGTATGGAATGATAAATTAAAGCATTATCATTTTTCAATATTCGTAGTTCAAAACAGATACTTATAGATACTGGTTAGTCAAAATTGATTGACAGTTTTCTCACGTGTTTATCTGAATAAACATTAATTCTGCATCTCTAAGCCAATTTTAAAATCCATGATAGGTTTAATAATCGTAATTCCTTAAGTTTAGCTAACTGATCGTGGCGATACCAGTCATATGTGTTGACTCACTTTTGATTATGGTAATTTACTGGATAGTCCTATAATATTAGACTTTCTTTCATTTCAATCTCATAAAGTGAGTGACCATGACTGATATTTTCGTAAGCTATGCAACCGAAGATCGTGAGCGCGTAAGAAAGCTAGTGTCAAAACTTGAAGAGCACGGCTGGCAGATTTGGTGGGACAGAGAGATAAAGACCGGCAAGAGTTTTGAAGATGAAATTGAGAAAGCGATTGACACGGCCCGGTGTATACTGGTGGTGTGGTCTTATGCCTCTGTTGAGTCAGAGTGGGTAAGAACCGAAGCAAGGGAGGGACTTGATCGTAATATTCTAATTCCAATTACCATTGATGATGTCAGGCCACCCCTCGCCTATCGAAGACTTCAAACAAATTATCTACCCGGATTTCCAGACTCAAATTACGAAGATGAATTCTCACGATTAACATCAAGCATAAACGGGTTGCTAGAATCACAGAAGCTAGGACATGATATTCACGATGAAGGAGAATCCAGTGAGCGCAGATACATCAGCGTGCTGACATGCGCACTACACGAAAAAAATCCTGCTCATGACCCTGAAGTTGCACACGAGCAAGGACAACACATCAAAGAAGTAATTCAGCAATTAATTAAACGATTTACAGGATATTTATATCAATTCTCCAAATCCAATGTTGTTGTTGTTTTTGGCCTTCCTTCAACCCACGAGGAGGATACCTTATACGCAGTTAATCTGGGTTTGCAGATTCGATTAATGTTAAAGAATCTTAGTAGGCGAGTAATCGGTTCAGAGAATAATCAAATTACAATAGAAAGTAGTATTACAAGAGGCCAAGTAATCGTAAGCAAAGAAAATGAGAGAATAAATAAATACACCATCACAGGAAACGTCTTTGAGGAAGGTCAAAGGCTGCTCCAACATGCCACGCATGGCAATATTATTTTATCCGAGAGTGCTTATAAGCTTATTAGTAAGTATGTTAATGTAGAACCTATAACCCACGGTGGCGAAAATTTCTTTAGAGTGAAGTCGGCTTCGTTAGTTACCAGCCGCATAGAAGCAGCAAAATCTACCGGGCTTACTGAATTCTGTGGACGAACCCGGGAAAGAGACCAGATTTTTTCAAGCTATTCGTTGGCAGCAGAAGGAACCGGACAAGTTGTAACCCTTATCGGTGAGGCGGGCATTGGCAAAAGCCGTTTGCTATATGAGCTCCGAGATAAATTACCAATCGAAGAAATATTTTTGTTGGAAGGAAGATGTCATGCATACGGCAGTAACACTGCTTACTATCCCTACGTGGTGATGTTGCGACAATACTTACGATTGGATAACATTCCTACCATTGAACTTCACGATGTTACCGTAAATGCATTGTTATCCTTCTTTCCGGAGTTAGAACAATTCATTCCTCATTACCTTCACTTATTAAGTATTCCCTCTGAGAAATATCAACTTCCCGTTCATCTTCAGGGCGAGTCAATGCGACTGGCACTACAAGATGCGTTAGTAAGTCTGATAGCATTAATCGCCAGGCGCAAAACAACGGTTATTGTATTTGAAGATTGGCACTGGGCTGATGACGCATCCACTGCTGTGTTGCACCATCTGATGCATATTACAGTGACTTTTCCGATGTTGATAATTGTATCTTGCCGACCCGAGTATCATCCGGGTTGGACATCCCTCGAGCACCATAATCTTGTAAGGATAACAAGCTTTTCGGAAAAAGATACACAGGTTATGATATCGTTTCTGGCCGATGCAAAAGAAATTCCACCCCGGCTTGTAAAGGAGTTGCATAAGCGTACCGGAGGAAACCCTTTCTTTATTGAAGAATTATGTACGTCATTACTCGAACAAAATAAAATAATTGCCCAACAAGGAAAACTGATTGTGAAGGATGGTATTGATAGCTTGATCCTCCCCGATTCTGTACAGACTGTTCTTCGCACCCGGCTGGACCAATTGGATCGAGAGGCTTTAGAAATTCTAAGAACAGCTTCGGTCATTGGCCGTGAGTTTTCGCGAAGCCTGCTAGAAGTAACTACCGGCAAAAACGTGGATCTTATTTTACGCGGACTTATTGAGATTGGCATAATCAGTCAGACACGCGTATTTCCTAATCCCGAATACATGTTCAAGCATGTCCTCATCCAGGTAGTAACTTATGAAACTCTGCTGATTAAATTCCGAAAGAATCTACATCAATTGGTGGCGAAGAATATACTTGAGATTTATCCAGAGTCCAGTTATGAAAATACAGAAGTACTTGCTTATCATTTCTCATTAAGTGATGATATTGACAACGCGATTAAGTATTCTATTTTGGCGGGAGAGCGAGCCGTTGCGCGAAGTGCTCATCGCGAAACGCTGGAGCATTTGAGGAGAGCAGATCAGTTATTGGACACATTACCTGATGATCGGCCACATCAATTACTGAAATTAAGAATCTCCCTTTCCTTGGGACCTACCTTAGTTTTTGCGCTAGGTTACTCAGCACCTGATGTTATTGCGACCTATGAAAAAGCGATTGAAAACAGTAAGGCGTTGGGTGCTACCGAGCAATTATTTGCAGCCTTGTGGGGACTATGGAGATATTATAATGCTTCCTCTACCATGTCTAAAGCTACGGAGCTTGCTTATCAGCTTTTAGAGCTTGGAGAAAAAAGTGCGAAGCCCGAACAGAAACACAGCGCGTATTCAGCAATCATCGTTTCCGAAACTTATAATGGCAACATAGATAGTGTATTGGGGTTTATTCAAAAACTCAGACTCTCATACGACCCTGCCATCGAGCGAAGCCTGGCAGTGCGATATGGTCTCGCTCCGATGGTTCTTGGATTAAGTGTAGGCGCAAGTGCTAGTGTTTTTGCAGGTAACTATAGTACTGCGATAGCCATGAACGAAGAGGCATTGGCAATTTGTAAAGAGCTTGATCACAAGAATTCTGAATTAATGGCGCTATTCTATTATGCGGCCACCAGATTTCTAGGTAATGATCTTAAAGAAGCTGCACAAATTAACATTCGATTAACTGAAATAGCTGAACAAGGCAAAATTCTACCGTGGACTGCCTTGGGAGCCTTTAATGTTGCGCGAGATAATTTATTCACAGATGGAAATATTCAGAATAAACTAGAGGATTTAATTACAAAAGCAAATTTTGCTTCGAAAGTTGCACCTGCTAGCAAATCCGCCAGCATGCTCACACTTGCTTCTATTTATTTAGCAATGAGTAATAGTGATCAATGCCTCGCATGTATTGAAGAAGGGATAGATGTACTGCCCGCTTTTAAACCAGAGTTCCTACGGCTAAAAGCTAAAGCAAAATTCAGTCAGAACAAGAATGCAAACGAAGCCTTGAAAACACTGGATGAGGCATGGCAGTTCGCTGTCGAAAAAAATAATTTACTATGGAAACTTCGCATCCTGATGGATCGTATTCCCTGGCAACAAGGCCTCGGGTTGTCCATTGATGATCAGGTAGCCTTGCTTAAGGTATGCATTGATCAATTTGCCGGAGATAGTGAAACAATCGAGTTAGCCAAAGCAAAAAAATATTTAGCCTCTGTGACGCAGGTTGCTAAGAATAGTAATTAAGCTGAAAATCTATTCGTATGAAAAATATAAAATACGTTGTCATCTCCGATTTACATTTGGGGGCGCCTAACAATATCTTTACAAAAGTTCGCACCCAAACCTTTCCGGGAAAAATTGAACCCCATCCCGATGCCTCGACAGCAAGCCTGGATGCCTTTGCAGCAGCCCTTTTAGAATTTATTCCCGCCATTAGCGATCCGAATAATCCTCCAACATTGATTTTACTAGGAGATGTCTTAGACCTTGGCTTCACACCCGTACATCAGGTTGTGATGGCCTACCAACGATTTGTAGAAAAAGTATTTCCGAAAGATCACCCCCCCGTATTTGAAAAGGATATCTTTTTTATACCTGGCAACCATGATCATACACTTTGGCAATCTGAAAAAATGCAACATTTTGTGCATCAGATTAAAGAAAATAAATCCACAATAGTGCCCCCTTTAAAGGAGGTCACCAAAATGATGTATCCTTCTAACAATGTATGCCGATTGCTTACGGATATTATCCATGAATACGCTCATCTGAAAGAGTATACAGTCAAAATGTATTATCCCAATGTTGGCTTTATTAATAAAGATAGAGCAGTGTTCTTGCATCACGGCCAGTTTATTGAATCCATATACCGCATGATGTCTGAAATTGGACATGTATTGTTTGACGAAAATATGGATACAGCTAATATTGAAGAGATTGAAAGGGTGAATGGCACATGGATCGACTTCATTTGGTCCAGCTTAGGAGATGTTGGCGATAATGCGTTTAGTCTCTATAGCCTTATGCAAGATGGTGCCGCATTGCATGAATTTACGTCTTCATTGGCCGAGAAAATTGAAGCTAAATTACTCCAATATCTTCCCATGAGTGGTTTGGCAAAAGTGCAGGAATTAAGTCTGGGGGTTACTAAGGGTGTGCTGGATGCTGCTATTGGAAGAGCTTCAGAACTGGAGCGAAATAGTTATGTGAATGTACTCTCGGGCGACAGCTTGGAAGGGTTGAAATGGTATGTGAACAAAGTGATTGTAAATCAGTTCCGTCATGAAAAACCTGGACCCATGCCAGACGACATCAGCTTTATTTTAGGTCACACACACAAACCCTTCGAAGATCAACTGTCACTCAGCAATTACAGATTTCCAGTGAAAGTTTATAATACCGGAGGCTGGGTATTGGACGTTCCCAAAATGGTAGCGACACAAGGCGCTTCCATGGTGCTGATAGACGATGATCTACATGTTGCATCGATGCGACTCTTCAATGATCCGGTAAATGACATTATGAATCCGGTTGTTGTAAATGGCGTGGGGGGTTATCCTGATAAAAGTAATCCGTTGTTACCTTATCTGAAGGAGATACTAAAACAGCATGAAGGTGTCTGGCAAATATTCTCCGAAGCCGTGAAGAAAGATATCGACCATAGAGCAGAGATCATGCAACATCAATATTTTAATCCGGCAAGTGCCAAGCCTCCCCATTTGATTTTTGATTAACCCCAAACTACTATGAAACCAATTTCACAAAACCTTAGCAACATAAAAAACAGGTATGATGTAGTGGTGGTGGGTTCTGGATATGGAGGCGGTGTTTCCGCTTCAAGGATGGCGCGAGCGGGAAAAAAAGTGTGTCTGCTTGAACGAGGTAAAGAAATTTTGCCAGGCAAATATCCCAATGATCTTTTCAGCATAAAAGACGAGATTCAAATTGATGCTCCACACGGTCATATTGGATCAAAGACAGCCCTGTTTGATTTTCGTACAAACAATGACATGAATGTACTAATGGGCTGCGGCCTTGGTGGTACCTCATTGATAAATGCGAACGTGGCTCTTGAACTTGATCCCTGCGTATTTAAAAGTGAACACTGGCCTCAACCCGAAGAAGGAAAAGATTGGAGTGAGACATTAAAGCCATATTATGAAATAGGGCGAACCATGCTTGATTCCAGAAGCTACCCAAAAAATTTCCCCTCACTAAACAAACTTAACGCGTTAGAAAAATCAGCATCGGTGATGCAACAAAACTTTTATCGTCCTCCAATCAATGTAAATTTTAAAGATCGCGTAAATCCCTTTGGTGTACATCAAAAAGCGTGTAATGGATGTGGTGATTGTTGTTCAGGATGTAATGTATCTGCAAAGAACACCACGCTGATGAATTATCTTCCAGATGCTCATAATCATGGAGCAGAAATCTTCACGGAGGCAAGTGTGCAATATATTAGTAAAGACAATCAGGGCTGGTCGGTTCATATAACCGATAATGCAAGTGCTGAAGAAACAGTTTTACAAATTCTTTGTGAGGTACTTATTCTCTCAGCCGGATCGCTTGGATCAACAGAAATTTTATTGAGGTCGCGAGAGAAAGGATTAGCGCTATCACAGATGCTCGGAAAACATTTTTCCGGTAACGGAGATGTACTGGCGTTTGGCTATAATTCCTACTGGGATGAAAAAGAGAAAAATGAAACAGTAACTTCTTCACAAATTAATGGCGTGGGTGTGGGTGACAACTTAATCCCAAAAAAGAATTATCCGGGGCCGTGCATAACCGGTATCATTGATATGCGAAAAACCGAAGATGTTAAAGATGGGTTGGTGATTGAGGAAGGTGTGATTCCTGGCGCGCTTGCCACCGGACTGGCTGCTGGATTTCTTTTTGGAGATACTCAGTACGGTAATTTTTTTCAATATGGCAAGAACGATGGTGCTGCGCGATTAATGGATGCTAAAAAGTTGGCTGATGGTATGCAGGACCCCAATTCAAGCATGACTGATTTTGCATATAAAGGTGCGGTAGCCAAAACGCAGACCTATTTAATCATGAGTCATGATGATGCAAAGGGAGTACTTAAATTAGAAGATAATAGGATCCGAATCAATTGGCCAGACATTGGAAAAAGTGACCCCATCAAGCGAGACAATGAAAAAATTAAAGAAGCAAACCAGGCGATAAAAGGTCAGTATTTGCCAAACCCAGCATGGACAGATGAGATGGGCCGCCAACTTATTACAGTACATCCTGTAGGTGGCAGCCGCATGGGTAAGGATGCCAGCTCGGGTGTTGTTGATTCCAAATGCCGTGTCTTTAATAATGAAGGGAATGCCGTTCATGAGGGATTATATGTAATGGATGGAGCTGTATTTCCAGGAGCAGCCGGAGTTAATCCCCTGTTAACAATTACTGCGCTTGCGGAACGTGCATGTTATCTCCTTTCAAAAGAAAAGGGTTGGAAAATTGACTACCAAATAAATGGGCACGATATATCCCCCATTGCTGAAATAAAAAAAGAACCGACTCGTGAGCAACAAGAACTGGTGTATGATAAGGCCAGTAAACTCATCGGGTTTTTACCTCAGCTTTGGGACAAAATTGTAGAATTCTTTCAACGAATTTGGAAATGGATTAAGCACCAACTTTTTCTGGTGATCAACAAAATCGTGTTGTTCTTTGTAAGTAAATATCCCTCAAAGCTTAGCCCGGGCCTTTCGTTTAAAGAAACCATGGCGGGATACCTGACTACTAATTTTATTGCAAACAAGAACCCATTGGATGAACATATTTCCGACAGTTATGAGATTGCTTTTAAGCAAGGCCAAGGGGAAGGTAACAAAGGTGAGGAAGGAAAAATTATTGATCCTGCTAACCAACCATCAAGTGATCGATCAATTATTGCAGACAACAAGGCTTATTCAATAAGCTACATGATTGTCCACTTGTTCATTGATTCCGACAACATTTACAATACGGTAGTGATCGACAAGGAAAAGGAAAAAAAGAGTGGGGAAATAAACCAGCATGAAGCAAAAGTAAGCGGCCAGGTCATCCATGGTGAGCTTTCCAAAAAACCCATGGAAGCTGCTGGTAAATTTTACCTCTTCCCGATTGATCAGGATAAAGTGGAGAGTTGGAATATGGTGTATGACATGAACATGACATCAGTGGAAGGCAAGCAGTATCATTTTCTTGGGAAGAAAATTCTACACAAAACAGATTCTTCACACTGGTGGAATGACGTTACCACATTATATGTTGATGTCTACGAAATAAAGAATGGAGCTGAAAGCCCTGTGGGCAAAGGGATTATCAAATTGACCTTAGCCGACTTGATGAAGCAAGGGACCACCGTTGAAATTAAGCAAAATGATTTTGTTAAGCGATTGCCAAAATTTATTGCCTTGCTGTTGGAAGAAATTTACGCTCAAAAATTTGGTGCCTTTTTTGGAATGACCTTGTTTACCTCGTATGGTGGAATGCTAACAGACCTCGCCAATTTTCCAGCTGATTATGATAGCTATCGGTATAGGCGGCCGATAAGAGCACCTAAGCCGGAAGTGTACAACGTTAAAACAAAAGATGGTTTTAATATAAAACTTACCCGGTACGCGGGCGGCACCAAAGGCCCGATACTGATGGCGCCCGGCTTCACCGTAAATGCCTGTTCATTTGCTGCAGATACCGTGGATGAAAATCTTGTAGAACATTTATGCAACCTCAGCCCGGGGAACTTCGGCTCTGAAGAGAATTATGATGTTTGGTTATTTGATTACCGCGCAAGTCCCGATGCCGGCAATGGAGGCAAACCCTTTACCATCGATGATATTGCAGAACACGATTGGCCTGCTGCGGTTGATTTTGTGATAAACAAAACGAAATCAAAAGATGTCCAGGCTATCGTACATTGCGTGGGCTCCATGAGTTTATTGATGGCCAAGATAAAAGGATTAAAAGGTGTGCGATCCCTCATTAGTTCTCAACTGACTCTTCATCCGGTTACTAACTGGTTAAATTACTTAAAGGCTGATCTTCACATGGTGAAAATACTTGAAGATGCACATCAAATTTCAACCATTGATATTCGATCGAGTGATAGTACTACAGATAAAGGAATTGATGCTATGTTATGGCAACTTCCTGTTCCTGAAGGGGAGGAATGCACCAACCCTTGCTGCAGACGAATATTTGCCGTTTATGGTCCTTCCTATACGCATAAACAACTCAATCATTACACCCACATCGCCATGCGCGAATGGTTTGGCGTTATTTCAACGAAAGCATTTGATCAATTGACAACCATTTTGCGATTGGGTTACACCGTTGATCATGAAGGTAAAAATACCTACTTACCGCATGTCAAGAAAATTGATATTCCTATTCACTTTATTGCAGGAGATCAAAATCAAGAATTCCTTCCGGAAACTTCACTCAGAACCTACCAATGGTTAAGAGCCAACTGCAATCCGGATTTGTTTAGTCGCGAGGTCTTTAAGGATTATGCACACATGGATTTCTTCATCGGTAAGAATGCCTCGAAAGATATTTTTCCGAAATTGGTAGTAGCATTGCAAATGTTGGATGAAAAAACGGGCCATTGATTAAGATATTATAAAGGTTGAAATAGTCCATCATTCCTCTCCTTTCGGAAGAATTTTGTTTTCAGCTACATAGTGGGCAATGTTACTTATGAACCCTTGCTCCTATTTGGCGTTCAAGTGGAAATGAAATGATTCGGATGCTAACACATCCATTCATTATCTTATTAAATGTGAAGTTCACCCATTGGGCAACTTCCACCCCAATATGTAGAAGTCTTTACCCGAATTATTCCCATTTTTAAACCTGATTCGCAAAGCGGAATTGGCGAGCGTATTGCTTTATCTTAGTTGGGTTATTAGTAAATAACCCAAGATTGCATATTCTTATAATGTTCAACTATCCTTTCAATAAGTATTCAACCTATCCTGCGTGACAGAAAAGAGTAAAAGATCAGTCTTAAAAAAAATAGTAAAGATTACAGGGTGGTTTGTAGGCATTATACTACTGCTCTTAGTTTCAATCATCCTCCTTATCAGACTTCCGAGTGTTCAAAATCGACTTACTCAAAAGGCAATCCGTTTTGTGGAAGATAAAATCGGAACGAAAGTTCAGCTTCAAAATATTTTTATCTCCTTCCCAAAGAAAATAGTATTGAAAGGATTACATCTGGAAGATCAATCCAAAGACACACTACTTTATATTGACCAATTGTCCATTGATACTGACTTATGGGCACTTACTCACAAGAGCATACAACTGAATGAAATTGATTTAAGGGGAACAAACGTTTTCATTAGTCGATCAGATAATGCTGCCTTTAACTTTGAATATATTTTAAGTGCATTTTCTGATTCCACAGCGGTTGAAACTAATGAAGGCAGCGTGTGGAGATTCTCCCTTGAGGATATTGATCTAACGAATGTTTCAATTTCGTATGCCGATGACTTATTAGGAAACAATCTTCAGGCAAAGGTTGGTAGCTTAAAGATTGAAATGAAAGAGTTTGATCTCACGCATTCCGTTTTTAATGCAAATTCAATTGAGTGGAGCAACAGCAAGGTTCAATTCACGCAATCAAAAGAAAATACGGCAAGCTCTGAATCTACTAATGAATCTGATACGACTCCCTTCTCGATGAATTTTGGCTCCATTGATCTGAATAAAATAAGTATAACATATACACACTCTCTCCTCCAACAGAAGTTAGATGCAACGATTGGTCAATTTTCAATTGAAGCCAACCAAATTGATTGGGTTCATCATAGCATCGATCTTGACAAAATTGAACTTCACGATTCCTTTGTCTCCTATTTTCAGGCTGGCGCAAATAAGAATGAAATGCCACCTGACACCACCTTGGCATCGCTCAAGTTACCTGACTGGGACATTAAACTTTCGGAGCTTGAACTTTCCAACAATGGCTTTCAATATCAGGACTTCAATAAGCCCACAACGAAAAATTCTTTTGATCCCTCACACCTATGGTTGAAAGAAATACAAGTAAAAGCCGAAAACATGCGCCTATCTAAAGAGGGAATTCAAGTTTCCATTAAAAATCTTTCAGCAAGTGAGCAACACAGGATTTGTTATTAACTCATTAGCAGGTCAGTTGGCATTAACCAACACTTCGCTTACGGAAGATCTAAGAATTAAAACCCAAAACTCACAATTGGATATTCAAGTCAAGTGCAACATTTGAGTCGTTGGATCAATTGCTAAACGAGTATGAACACGTACCATTCAAGGTAAATCTTTCGAATTCCACCATCGCCTCAAAAGATGTACTGTACTTTACCCCCACCCTTCTTGATGGTATTCCTGTTACTTTACCCAAGCAAACTAAATTTTCAATCGATGCTGCATTGCATGGAACTTTAAACGAGTTAATTGCTGAGCATGTAAATCTTAACTCACTTTCTCATACAGCTCTGTCGCTTCAGGGTTCCATAAAGGGATTGCCGGATATTGATAAAATAATACTGGATATACAGATTAAGAAATTACAGACCTCATCAAAGGATATTAAAAACATCGTAACCGATTCATTGTTACCCTCATCGATTCAGTTGCCCGAGTGGATGGAACTTGTTGGTAATTTTAAAGGAACGCTGAAGCAACCAAAAGTGTATGCCGTACTAACTAGTGATGTAGGAAGCGTGGAAGGAAATTATAATACAATTACTACTGCTCTTCAAACATCTTATCAGGCAATAATTAATACAAATCAATTAGACATTGGTAAAATCCTGAAGCAGCCAGAGCTTGGAAAGCTTGACGTTGCAGCATCCATAACTGGTTCGGGCTTCACCATGGAAAAACTGGATGCCGCCATTGATGTAGAGGTGAAAAGTTTTGTGTACAACGATTACACGTATAAAGACTTCAAACTAAACGGAGCCTTAAAAAAATATTTCTTTACAGGTAATGCTGCACTTAGTGATAAGAATCTCGACTTTGACTTAAAGGGCAGTATGGATTATCAACATGAAATTCCGCACTATGTATTCACCCTTAATTTGAAAAATGCAGACTTTAATGAGTTACACCTTTCAGAAAGACCCTTGAAAGTGAGAGCTTCGCTGGATCTCGATCTCGCAACTTCAGATTTTAAAATTGTAAATGGAACGATGGGAATACGGGATGTGGGCATTTACAATGGAGATGCTTTGTATCGGGTAGATTCGCTTTTGTTTGTCGCGCTTGATCAGGAAGGAAAAAGCGAGCTATCGATTCGTTCGGAAATTTTGATTGGAGATTTTAAAGGTACCTTCAACGTATTTGATATCGGCACTGTGTTAAAACAGCACATCAATCGATACTTCTCGCTGAATAATGATGACGTAGTTGATTTTAAGAAACCTCAAAATTTTACATTTGATTTTACCTTAAAAAACACCGACCTGCTCACTGAAATATTTTTCCCTGATCTCACTTCCTTTGTTCCCGGAAAAATACAAGGCGCCTTTGATAGCGAGAAACAATTACTCGATCTTGACATAGCAATTACAAAGATAAAATACGCTACTTCCAAGTTGGATTCCTTCACGGTAAATATTACTTCCAATAGCCGTGCGCTTTTGTACAGTGTTAAACTCCATGAATTCGAATACAACTCCTTGAAGATTGCAGCTTTGCGTTTGCAAGGCGAATTAGCAAACAATGTTATTGAAACCAACTTGCTGATTCTGGATTCTCTGGATAAAGAAAAGTATCTTTTGAGTGGTGCGATTAAAAGTGACCCTGAAGGCTTCCGCTACAGCCTTAACCCTGATCCGCTCTTGTTAAACTACGAACAGTGGCTTACACCCAGCGACAATTATTTGAAAATCGGAAATGGAGTTCTTGCTCACAATTTTAGTTTGTCGAAGGAAGATGAGAAGTTTTCAATTGTTACAACTCCCAACGACTCAACCATCTCTTTTGACTTTTTGCATTGGAAGCTTTCTACTCTTACCCAACTTGTTGAAGGTATAGAACCTGTAAGTGGAGAAATGAACGGTAACGTAAAAATTACAACTTCTCAAAGTGGAGAATTCAGTTCTACGCTTCAGGTGAGTGATTTATTTATTCAGGAAAAAGAATTGGGTAATCTTTCACTTTCCCTTTTGTATAAAGCAAATAGGTATGCGGTAGACATGAAGGTAAAAGGCCATCGAAGCACCATTAGCGCCAAAGGGTTTTATGCCCCCGATGCCACACCTGTATTTGATTTGGACGTGAACTTATCACCCCTTGATGTTTCCGTGATTGAACCCTTTTCAGGGCATCAATTAAAAGAGGTTACTGGATTTGTCACCGGTACCTTAAAAGTTTCAGGAACCATGAAAACTCCTGTTATTCGAGGCAAGCTTACCTTCAATGAGGTTCACTTTTTATCCACTTACTTAAACAACACCTTCACCCTCAATAAGGAAAGCATCGTTTTTAAAGATGAGGGTATTGCACTGAATTCATTCAAAGTAATTGATGAAAAGAAAAATGCTGCCACCCTTGATGGTATAATCCTGACCAAGGCTTACAGAAATTTTGATTTTGATCTAAAAGTTAACGCGAAAGATTTTCAACTACTCAATACTGAAACAACAGATAATGCCCTATACTACGGTCACCTAACTGTAAATGTAAATGCACGTATTACCGGAGGCATGAATCAACCAGTTATCAACGGAGCTTTAAAAATTGGTGATGGAAGTGAACTAACCTATGTGGTGCCTACTGAAGAGAAAAGTGCCCTGGAACAAAAAGGGATTGTTCAATTTGTAAACAATAATGCCGATAAGGATCCCTTTCTAAAAGATATTTCTATGCTAGATACGGCTCAGGTTTTATTTAGAGGGATGGACGTTGATGTTACTATTGATCTTACCGATAAGTCAACGCTAAACATTGTTATTGATCCAATAACCGGGGATAAGCTTTCTTTAAAAGGAAACTCCACGCTCGTATATAATTCAGAATCATCCGGCAGCACAAATTTATCGGGGCGGTATGAAATAACCAGTGGCACATACAATTTTACTTTTTACAAATTAACAAAACGTGAGTTTGACATTGTGAAGGGCAGTTCCATCACGTGGTCCGGTGATCCCCTTAATGCTTCCATGAACATCCGTGCTCTTTACAGAGTAGAGACCTCCCCGCTTGACCTTGTTTACAACCAAATCAATTCATCCAACCAGAGTGAATTAAACTCTTATAGTGTGCGCTTGCCTTTTCTGGTATATATGAACATAGGCGGAAAATTATTAGTACCTGAGATAAAATTTGAATTGGATATGCCCGATGATAAACGAAACGTATTTGGAGGCGCCATTTATTCCAAATTGCAGGATATCAATACGCGGGAATCAGATTTGAATAAACAGGTTTTTGCTCTTTTAATCCTGAAACGTTTTATCTCCGACAATCCCTTTGAAACCCAGGTGAGTTCAAGTTTAAATAATACGGCTCGGGTAAGTGTTAGTAAGTTGCTCTCTGAACAGCTCAATCGGTTATCAGAAAATGTAAAAGGAGTGAAACTTAACTTTGATGTAAAGTCATTTGAGACCAGTACCGGCACTGAGGTGAAAGGACAAACCAAGTTGCAATTAGGTGTTTCAAAGAATTTGTTCAATGATCGATTGGTAGTGAAGCTAGCAGGCAACGTAGACATTGAAGGAGAAAGTACAAATCAAAAAGACATTACAGAATATATTGGTGACTTAGCACTGGAGTTTAAACTTACTCCTGACGGCCGGCTTCGATTGACGGGCTTTCGCAATAGCAATTACGACATGATTGCTGGTGAGTTAACTGAAACCGGTGCCGGTCTTATTTATATTAAGGATTACAACGCTTTTAAAGAACTCTTCAGATCAAATGCAAAATCGAAGTAGACCATATCTGTTTACGTTCATGATGACACCGTTGAGGAAGGGGCTTTATCTGCTATTCAGTATTTTGTTATCTGGTTGCACGGCCACGCGCTTTTTAAAGGAAGACGAATCCTTTTATACAGGGGCAAACATAGTCGTACACTCAAAAAGTAATATTCAGGGCGAAAAGAAATTAATAAATACACTGGATCCATACATTCAACCAACGCCTAACAAAACGTTTCTGGGTTCAAGACCCGGAGTATGGTTTTACTACGTAGCCGGAACACCTAAAAAGGAAAAAGGGTTTCGGAATTTTATAAAGAAAAAACTAGGTACGCCACCGGTTCTCTTATCGGATGCCACGCCACAGAAAACAAGTACGATTCTGGAAACAGAAACGAACAACAATGGATACTTTGGTTCCACCGTATCGTATGAAACTAAAACCACGCGTAAGAAGAGTGAGATTTTATACACGATAACCCTGCAGCCGTCTTTTCTCTTTCGGAACATTGATTATAGCCGCATCGATTCAAGCAATCTTACTTTTTACCATGCGGTAGTGGAAGGAAGTTTGCTAAAAGAAAATGAACGCTACCAACTTGAACGATTGCAAAAAGATCAACAACGGGTGGAAGAAGTAGCAAAGAATAATGGCTACTACTATTTTGATGATCGTTATTTACTTTTCGATGCTGATAGTTCAATAGGCAAACGCATGGTAGATGTGGGTCTTCATTACGAGCGAGCCACTCCCCCGCAGGTTACCCGGATTTATAAAATAAGGAACGTAAATGTATTTCCCAACTACAGCCTTGTAACCGATAGCACCGGCCTGGCGTATGACACCCTTGCTATTGATGGGTTTAATTACATCGATAATACCAAAACATTCAGGCCAAAGGTTATTACTGATGTAATTAATATTCTGCCTGACAGTATCTACAGGCGCATCAATCACGAGTACACATTAAGCAGACTTATGAGTTTGAAGACGTTCAAATATGTGAACGTAAAATTTACTGAAAACCAGGAAGACTCTACCTCGCTGAATGCAAACATTTACATGACTCCGTTACTTAAAAATTCAGTTCGCATGCAAGTGGAAGGTGTTTCCAAGTCAAACAATTTTGTCGGGCCGGGTCTAGAGCTTACGTTTACCAATCGCAATTTGATGCGGGGTGCCGAAATGCTACAGCTTAAAATGAACGGTGCTTATGAGTGGCAGATTAGTCGCCAACAGGCAGGTGCGTTAAATTCAATTGAGTTTGGAACCAGTGTAGGATTATATCTACCACGGTTTGTGACACCCATTCGTATTCGCAACCGATCTACCAAGTACCTTCCGCAAACACAAATTAAGTTGGCGTACAATTTCCAAAATAGGCTTCAATACTTTCAGCTAACATCCTTTAATGTAAACTATGGGTACAACTGGCGCGAGACTACCTATAAGATGCATGAGTTATTTCCTATTGATGTAAGCTTTGTAAAGTCTAGCAAAAAATCGACTGAATTTGAAACTTTGCTTAAACAGAATACGACTCTCGCCAATTCCTTTCAAGATCAATTTATTGTAGGCTCGCGTTACTCCTTCACGCTCAACACCCAACTTCGCGAAGACATTGTTACAAAGTATGAAGTAAAGGATAGCCGCAAGTCCGATTTTTATTTTAATGGAACGATTGACTTTTCCGGAAATGTCCTAAACGTCATTCAAAGCATAAGGAGGCCTGATATTGAAACCCATGAACTCTTTGGATCACCCTATTCACAATTTATTATACTCAGTGGTGACTTTCGGTATTACTATCGGCTTAGCGACAAAAGCAAACTGGCAGCACGACTTTTTGCGGCTTCCGGATTTGCATACAGCAACTCCGATAATTTACCCTATATAAAACAATTTGCTTCTGGGGGTTCCAATAGTATTAGAGCATTCCCTGCACGATCCGTGGGGCCAGGTACATATAATGTACGTACCGATCCAAACATCAATACAAATACGTACTTCATTGATCAGCGTGGAGATATTAAACTGGAGGCTAATATTGAATACAGGTTCGACATCTTCAAATCGATGAAGGGTGCGCTGTTTGCCGATGCTGGCAATATCTGGTTGCGCAAAGAAGATCTATCAAGGCCGGGTTCACAGTTTACAAATGAGTTTATATCGCAAATAGCAGTAGGCACGGGCATCGGTATTCGATATGACTTCAATTTCTTCATTTTGCGCTTCGATACTTCCTTCCCAATTCGTAAACCCTATCTGGATCCGGGTAGCAGATGGGTAGTCGATCAAATTGATATGGGCAGCAAAGCATGGCGTAATCAAAATCTTGTATTCAACATTGCAATCGGCTACCCATTCTAATGGAATGAAAACATAACAAACGGTGTTATAATACCGTGTAGGAAATTACCAACGGGAATAACCATTTAACTAAAGAACAATGGAAGAAGAAAAAGGAGTAGCAGAAAAACTAATAAACAGTGCGGAAAGCATCATTCATACCTATCAGGATTTATTTGAGGTTAAAGTGATTGAAAAAGTTTCCAAGCATGCATCCTTAAGTATCCTTGGAATCATTTACTTAATGCTAGCACTCTGTGTTTTAATATTTATAGGCGTTGGCTGTGCCTGGCTTATTGGACTAAAAATGGATAACATGGCTGCAGGCTTTTTAATTGTAGGTGGTGCCTACCTTTTGCTATTGCTTGCTTTAATGATTACTTCTACTAAAGTATGGTTGCCCATGGTGCGTAACATTGTAATTAAAAAAATGTATGAGCAAGATTAATAATTACCGGGAGTTGATGTTGGAAAAAGCAAGGTTGCAAGGCGAGCTAAACACTCAAAAAGCAATTTTTATGGGTGAGGTTGAGGGCATCAAAAGAATGTTTGACCCCATCGTTAGAGGAATTTCTATCATTAAAAAAATCAGAAGGACCATGATGCTGATAACAGCGTTCGTAACCGGAAGAAAAGCTAAACTTTTGGGGAAAATATTATAAAAATATACCTCCAATAAGCATGATGGCGATTGCCGCGTCTGTTATCGCACGCACGTGCACAGATACTACAGGTTAACACATTTATTAAATCTAAGCCACCCCAACTGAAGAATAAAATAAATCTGCTACCTTAACCACTCTAACTCAAAATCCATGAAGGCGATCTATTTCCTGTTGTTTGCTTTATTATTTACCAGTGCGTGTCAAACGGAAAAAACTGAAGAGGTTTCAACAATCATCAATGATAAAGCAAGGACTCGGCTTGACTCTACTTTAAAAAGTTTTGTTGATGCGGGTTATGTAGTGGGTGTCTCGGCATTGATCTTCGAAAAAAATAAGGAAGTGTACTATAATGCTTTTGGCTTTGCCGACCGTGAAGCCAATCGGCCGATGGATCGAAATACGTTAGTTAGAATTTATTCAATGACCAAGCCCGTAACTGGAACGGCCTTGATGAAGTTATATGAGCAAGGTGCTTTTCTGTTAGATGATCCACTTTCTAAATATGCGCCCGAGTTTACCGATATGAAAGTGTATGCAGGTGTTGACGCAGCCGGCAAAATAATTACTGAACCCGCCAAGCGACCCATTACAATCAGAGATATTACCCGTCATACTTCCGGTTTCCTTAGCAGTCATGATTCGCCACTCGGAGAACTGATTAGGAAAACTGATGCCATGAATAAAGAAAATACATTGGAGCAAATGGCTATGAAGCTAGCGAGTCTACCCCTCGCCTTTCAACCCGGTGAGCAATGGGGTTATGGGCCCAGTGTAGACTTGCAAGCATACTTAGTGGAACGGATTTCAGGCAAACCCTATGCACAATTTGTGCAAGAGAATGTGCTCACGCCCCTGGCTATGAACAACACCCGGTATACAGTTCTTGAGTCGGATACTTCCAGGCTTGCAGCTATGTATTTTAAAAGTGAAGATGGCCAACTTAACCGCAATACGAATCAGGATGCACTTAGTTTTAATTTGAGCAAGTGGCCCCTTACTCCGGGTGGATTTGGATTAACCTCAACCCTCGATGATTATATGCGTTTTACGCAAATGCTGGTGAATGAGGGCACGCTTGACAAAGTAACGATACTAAAACCGCAAACTGTAAAATTGATGGCGACTAACCAGTTGTCGGATAGCGTAACGCAACGTATGTGGTTGCCTAGCAAAGGTCAGGTTGGGTTTGGTATCGACTTCGCGGTGCGGTTGCGTGCTCCACTTTCTAAAGAAGAAATGAATGGAACCATTGGCGAATTTTTCTGGGACGGTGCCGCCAGTACGTTATTTTGGGTGGACCCACAAAATGAATTAACTGCAGTTTTGTTTGTTCAGATTATGCCATTCGCTGGTCAGGTGCATAAGAAATTTAAAGATGCGGTGTATGGAGTGTATGATCCGGCTAGTATAAAACCTGCAAACTGAGATAGCATACATCTTGGCATTTTAGTCTGGGTTAATTATGACGGATCAATCTTCGGAAATCGTAAAAGTGGGTGAAGAAAACTTACATCCGGTTTGTTCAGCCGCTGGAACATCTTTTGAGCAACACTCTGACAGCCGCCAAGTACTGGAATCTTACCCCAACTTTTACCAGTGAGAACAGAGGTTATGGTGGCACCTGGGAAATAAAAGATAATGCACTTTATCTTGATTTCAATTTATGCGTGCCGGAGGCAAGTAACTGGCTTTTGGTTTTGGAAGAAGGTTACATTTCCTGAGGTTACTGTTACAGATCTATTTCCACATGCGCTGAATGGAGAAATAAAAGCGATCTGGTTTACCGGATCATTTTCAGCATACACCAAGTCAATGAAAAACCCAGTAGATGATCGATTGTTTGCGCGCTTCGAAAAAGGTAATCTCACACACTATCAATGGTTTCATCTTGATGGAAACGGTGATAAAAATGCCATTCCTTATAACAAGGCGTTACCTTAATAATTCGAAACTAAATCTGTAGTGCCATTTTATTCTGCTCAACTAGTTAAAGCCTCGGATTAGCAGGCTTAACTTGGCTTCTCAAAATTATTGGCGCCTTTCACTTTTACTTTTCTGCGATAGACTTTGTCGTGACAGGAGACATAAAGTATATCAAAGTTTGGACCTCCAAAACAAAGATTGGAAACCTGGCCTTTTGTTTTCGGGGTTGGAATAATAGCATTCACTCTACCCAACTGATCCATTACCTGTATTCCACTTAAACTTGTCACGTAAATTCTTCCGTCTCGATCGCATTTCAATCCATCGCTCCACGCGTTTTCATCAATATCACGCACATGTAGCCAACCATATTTTTGCTTATGGGCAAGTGACCCATCGGGCTGTATCTGATATACCCACACCCAATGCGAAGTTGATTCCGTTACGTAGAGTTGTGATTGATCTGGGGAAAGGCAAAGTCCGTTTGCAAATTTTAATCCTTCATCTACTACACTTCGTTCGCCATTTGGTTTTATCAGATATAATTTACTAGGTCGTTCGCGCCCATCTGGAGAAGTAACGTAGATGTTGCCATTGTGTGCGATGGTAATATCATTGCCCGGTGTTTCATTGGCCACTACTTCATAGTCTTTTGCTGTTTTGTAACGGTGTACTTGTTTCGTGGGTGGCTCCGACCAGCCGCCTGTAATCGTTAACATCTCACCGGATGTTGAAAACGCAGTGCCACTTGCCTTCTTCGAATCAGCGATATACTCTTGCACCTTACCATCCAATCCTATTTTATAAGTTTTTGAATTTGGAATATCTTGAAAGAAAACTTCTCCTTTCGTATTCACAGCAGTACCTTCTGTAAAACCATAGTTCTCGCCTACCAATTCCCAACTCTTCGTTCTCAATAAGAATATCATTGAGAAATGGATTCTTTGTTGCACCGGCAACAATTGATTTTGGATAATCGCGCCACAACCAACGCATAGCTTCTGGAAATACTGCTGTACCATGCTGACCATTGTGAGCCCCTTCGCCCCACGCGTGTTTTACATCATACCCAGAAAATTGCAACGCACGTTCCATTGATTCATTGGCCTTCCACCAATCACCTGCATAAATATTGAGATCATTAGAACCATCCTGCATAAAAATGCGAATCGGTTTTGGCTCATGCTTTCTCACTAAGATATCATAACGATCCGCTCCACGTAAACCCGTATATGTTCCGATGGCACTAAACACACGCGAAAATTCTTGAGGTCGTTCCCACGCGGCCGTGAACGCGCACACTGCTCCACTGCTTGATCCGCCAATGGCTCTGTCATTTCCGTTCTTTGATAGTATGATTGCTCTGCCATCCGATGTTTTTTGATTTTCTACAAAGGGAAAAACTTCTTCCAGTAAAAACCGAGCATAGGCATCTCCTAAGCCATCGTATTCAAAACTTCTGTTGAAGCGATCAATCGCTTCTTCTTTATTTTGTGTTAACACTTTTCCCGGTGTAATAAAAACACCAATAGTAACGGGCATTTCATTTTTTGCAATCAGATTATCAAACACGGTAGGTGCTTTCCATTGAATGCCATCCTGATTTACATATACGCACGCAGGCTTGGTTGCTTTATATTGAACCGGAACATAAATACTGATCTCACGTGAAGTGCCCGGGAATATTTTTGAGTTCTCGAATGTAAACTTTAAGATTTCTCCTTTCGGTACTCCTGCTTGCTCAATAGAAGCCGGATCAACAGGATATGTTTCAGGATTTGTTTGCGCTGCAATTTCACCAGCAATAGAAAAGAGCAGAAACATTAGGTATCTTTTCATGGCAAGAAGTTGAGTTCGCTTCATGCAATTTATTAAATCCAATCCATTCTACCTTGCGGTGATTCAGGCAAAACATCTATGTGGAAGGAACCAGTCTGATTCCATCAGGATCAATAGTGATTTTACGTTGCTTATATAAGGTACCAACCGCTTTCTTATACGCCTTTTTGCTAATACTAAATTGCGCATAGATTTCTTCGGGCGTGCTCTTATCTACGATTGCCAGAAAACCCTGATTAGCATTGAGTTTTTTCATGATCAACTCACAGTTTGGGTCGTTGAAATTTTCGAAGCCAATCGGCTGTAAGGAAATATCAAGTTTATTGTCATCCCGAATATTCTTTACAAACCCTCTTTTAGTTTCTCCAATGTTCAGTTTACTGAAGACATCATTTTCAAAAATAAGTCCTTCATGTTTTTGATTCACGATGACTGAAAATCCGAGATCAGTCTTCTTCATGATTAACACGTCAACTGCCTCGCCTACATGCACGGTTAGGTTTTCATTGGTAAGCTTGCGCTCTATTTTATTGGTGGCAAAAAGCCGATCGGTTTTAAGATCAATATCTAAATAAACAATATACCAACGCCCCACTTCCATTTTTTGGCGTTGCTCACGGAACGGAACCAACAATTCTTTTTCCAAACCCCAGTCCAGAAAGGCACCCACGTTGCCAACGGAAGCCACGCGTAGGAAAGCAAATTGATGTAATCCTATTTTTGGTTTAAGATTGGTGGCGATCTTTCGTTCTTCATGATCGCGGTACACAAAAACGTTAAGCGCATCACCTATTGTAAACTTTGCCGGACAGTATTTATTGGGCAGCAGCACATCTTCTTCGGTTTCTTTGTCGCCTAGATAAAGGCCTACTGAGGTTTCGCGTAAAATGGTAAGTTCTTGATAATGGCCAATCTTGATCACGGTGTAATTGTTTTTGCAAAGCTACTTAATAGTTAGACATTAGACTCCCTATTCCGTGGTTCACGATTCGTGATCTCAAAAGAAAGTTATTCAGTGCTTACCTTCACCTTGTTAAACATAAATGGATTATCGCTAAGTCTTAGGGCCTTGCCACTGGTAGTTGTCACATTTTTTAAAATGACTTTTTGGGTTATTACGTAAGGAAACTTCTCCTGATAAGAATCGTCCGTCAACTTCGAATTGAAATCCGCGAAAATAGCAGGCCCCTGATAATCCGCTGGATGATTGGAGTCATTGATCTTAAGATTTTCAATAGTGATTCGCTCCGGCATATAACAGGTGTAACCGAAATCATGCTGACCGGAATATGATCCACCTACCAATGCAGCGCTGGTTGGTTTGCCGCCTGCGGGCACAAAAGTACAGTCACGGATAACAAAAACTCCCTGCCATGTACTGCCATAATCAGATCGCAGGTTGATGAGGTTTCTTCCCCGGACAATCGAGTTCTCTACAATGAATGTGCCGCTGCCAATGGCATTGATGCCCATGTGCCCCAGGGTTGAGTTACGGATAGTGGCATTAGCAACTCCCTTGTGGGCATCAAACCGGGAAAGGATACAATTTTCGTAGAGAAGATTTTTGCTGTAGTTGGATCCCATAATTCCCCAATATATGTTGTCATCGATGTCATTGGTCTGCTTGCAGTTCACGAATGAAACGCTGATCGCACGGTTCACTAAAAGGTCGTAGGAACCCATGTTCACGGGTTCACCTGCCGAGCCAATAGTGCTGTAGGTTTTATGTCCGGTCAGGAGTGAGTTCTTAACCGTCACGTAGGCACAATCACTGATATTGATGAAGCCACCATAGGGCGCACCGTGATCTCCTTCATCCGTAACAAAGTGTTGCAGCCCATCCACAATAACATGTGAGCGTCTGATCGCTATGTTTCGACTGTAATAGGTGTACTTCGATTCAGCTTTATTGGCGATTGTAGTAAAACGGCCTCCGGTAATTTTCAATGTCTTTTCGTCTATGGGTAGCGCATTGACTTCTGTGATCTGGTCAAAGTCCCAGATGATGGGAGCATTCATATCTACATTACCATTTTTATCAACCACAAAGATATCTGTCTGCGCAGCTCCATTGTCCTGGTTCAAGCCAAAGCGGATGTAATGCTTGGCGTTGGAATTGGTGACCGTAATCAGGCTGGTTCCTGGCAAGGAGAGCTCAAGTTTTTCCTGATTTCTTTTAAGCGAAGATGGTGTCACCAGTTTTGATGGCTTCAAGCTGGAACTGATTTTAAATACAGGTGCATCACGATTTTGCACTTCGGTGTCGTCAATGATGAAGGCAGCGGTGCCGAAATCGGTATCAGTCCAGATAATCGCAGTGCGCTCTTTTCCTCCAATGTAGTAAGTGGCTCCCTCATCGGCCTTCACCATAAGATCGTGCTGATTGGCAAAGGCATGGGTAGCAGCGATGACATCGATATCATCCGTTTTGCCGTCCCCTTTGGCACCGAAGTCACTATAGCGTACTGATCCGTTGGTCTTAAATTTCTGCATATCTCTTGGAGACACATTTACCCATAGCTCTCCATTTTCATTTATGCCAACCTGAGTTTTCTTCTTATTGGATAGGATCACTACATTTTCTGTTGTGCTTTGGGTCTGCCCCCGTGTTACAAATACGCAGGCAATTAAGTAGAAGAATAACAGTAAATATCTCATAGGTAAAGCGTTGAAAGTTATCAAGTATCTATTTCAATTGTCAATTACGTTAAACGTGTAACGACCATCTTGCCAAAAGCGATCTAGGGCAATGAGGCGCGGCTTGAAGAAAGAAATCAATTGTGGCCACTGATCTTTATTGAAAACGGAGACTCCGGGCAGCTCATTATAAATAATGCTGATGGTTTTACCTTCTGCCTGATGGTTCGGTTGCCACGTCCACTCCTCTTGTAACTCTGCATGCAGCATCGTTTTCAACGTTTCAAATTGATGAAATTGCAACGCACGGATTTCAGCATCGGGATGTTGTAGCGTGATGGCAATACTGGCGGCCTGCTGATTTACTTCCATGCGGAAGAAAATATGCTTGACGGCAGTGCGGTAATTAATCCAGTTTATCTTCTCGCCTTCGGCTGAGGGCACAGGGCTCATGTATTTGCCAAAAGTTGTCCAGAATTCTTGCCTTAGACGGGCTGCATCTTCGCGTTTAAACATTCGGAAAAATAAGAAATACCAAAATAACTAAGAGTCTTTTAGCTTACTGTTGTACATCAAAGTCACTTACTTGATGCAAGATACTGGTTCCAGGTTCGTGCCGCTACTCGCAGCATAGCCGGATATACTATCCATAACCGAAAAGGTTTAATAAGTACCATATACAATTTACCAATAAAGCCTTTTGGTTTTACATACACAGCCATGTGAATACACCAAACTTGTTCACGCAGCGGCACCCGACTTAAATGCATAGTAGCATGTACCGTATCATTCTCAATTTCCGAAAGAAATTCATTCTCCAATTGATACACGGGAATAAAACTTCCTGTACCAGGGTTTGGGAGTTGTGTGATCGCAAGTCCTTCTTGTTGCGCATAGCGCTTTCGGATACTACCGTCACGATTAGGATCTTGTGGGGCATCCCACTTAAAAAACTTGCCGAGGTCAAGGCGGAGTTTGAAGAGAAAGGCAGCGGTACCTTTCTTTAGCAAGACTTTGTCAGTTTTTTTAAATTGATCCATAAACATAGCCAAGGTATGCTGCTCTTTTAGTTCTACCTGCACTTGCCATACATCTTCTAATTCGAAGTCGGGACAGAGAGTGTGTACCCGCCAGGGGTGTTTTGTATGATGTAAAGGATTGATTTTAATGTGGGGCAATGGGTTGGTTCTGTTTAGGTATAAATGTAGGGAATTGTTATGAGGGGTTGGGGATATTAATCGGAGTTGCATCGCGTCGGTGCGGTGAATTTCGCCGACGAGCTGTTTTACTTGCAGCTGTTTCAGCAGAGACAGAAGTTGGCGACTGAATTCCGAGCACGCTTTCTTGAGCCGTGCATTGGCAAGAGCCACGGCTTCGTCAACAGGCAGGTTGGCGAACTCGAAGTCCACAAAAGACCGAGGCGGAAGAGGAAAGCGAATGTCCTCCAGCAATCGCGTTCGTTGGTTCGCATGAACCGTCGATAAGACTTCTTGCGATGCGGGAATCCCACGTTGCTCGATCGCCGCATCGATAACGGCTGTCACGAACGTCTGCAACTCGTGATAGACGGCCGTGATCTGGGAGCAACTGGCTGAAACAATCCCGGTAACGTGCTCGATCCCGCGATGTCCTGTTTCGCCGAGCCGGGATATCGGAAGGCGCGACCACACTTCATTCGCTATTTTTTCGCCTAGAAGGTGGTCGGCATGGTCTGGTTTCGCAACTGGAAAAGCAGGGCTACTTGAACGCAGTCCTAATCGATTGGCGGCTGTTGAAGCGGAGCCATTGCCAGTGGATGAGGCGCGAGCGGACACGGTCTGTATCATTTTGAACCTCCGCATACGAAGTTACCGGGAGTCACCATGCTGGATTTTACCGGTAAATCCGAGCGATTGCCAGAATCAAGCGTTCTCACAGCGATTGCTGAACGCCTCGGGCATCAGTCCGAGGTTGCGGTATTCTTCGTCTCACTTGCATCAGTGGCAGTTTGGCGGCCTATGGCGTCAGAAAACCAAAAGAGGCAAGACGGTACTCGAAGAATTCGGAGACCTGCCAATCAAATCAAGACAAACGTGCCGGTGGCGTTCCCGACGCAAAGCATGGCTCGCGTCGCCGCCTCCTTGAAGAAAGGTGCTTCGGAGCACTGAATGTAAGTCTTGGGATGAGGATTTGCGAAGAGAGTACGATACGTTGTGTGAAGTTTCGAATTGACTGATCTCCAAGGCGGACTTGAACCCACGCGATGTCGTCCTCGTCGGTGACCCCAAACCGATGCGGGCCGTTCGGGGCCGTAACGTCCCCGTTAACCGGTCCGCGGCGAACGACGACGCTGATTTCAGAATCCGCGCGGTCGGAGGCTCCGGTTCAACGCAGGGTTAGGCGGCGCGCCCACCCCAAAAAAATCACCGTTGTCCAAATCTCTCATCGGAGTAGAAGGCTCGCCACGCGGTCCCACGCTGCTGTTCTCGCAATTTGCACCGACGCGAGGCTGGCAAGGGCAAGCGCACCATATCCAATGAGATACCACTTGTCTAGTTTCCTGCTCATCCACCATTTGACAAAGAAAAAGATCGCCCCAAGAACGAGCATCCCGAGCGAATCCGCAAAGACTCTCTCTAGCGTAGTTCCTTCATACAGCCTGATTACAGCGTCGATTCGGCCGATGGCTGCAGTCAACGGTCCCAGGGTGGCAAGGAGCATCATCGGCCGATGAATCTCCGGTCTCCGTCGCCACCAGAGACCAACCCCCATCATTGCCACGAACACAAAGAGGATGGCGAAGCCTAGCGCCATGAATTGTTTGTTGGTCACACCAAAGAGCTGACGCTCGGGATCCGCAAGGCGCGTCGATTCGACGTTCAGCCACAATCCGGAAACAAGAATGCAAACCGCCAGTGCGACCGCTGCGGGTCCCATCGCCATGTGGAGGCGGCGCCTTCCCGTCGCTATTAGAAGCGATTGGCCAAGAAAAAGGACCATCCATCCCATCATTGAAGCGCCGTGAAAAATGACCAGATTTCGGATGGAGGGCGCGATCTCACGCGCTCCTGGATAGGCCTTCCCGCCTCGCAGGAAAAAGTCCTGAAATCCAATCAACGTCACCAGCAACATGACGCAGGCGGCCCCAACGTAAAAAAGTCGCGTGCGATCTTGAATGCTGGAGCCGGTCTGGCTGTCGCCTGCTGTGGACGATGTTGTGTTGTGGTTCATATATTCTTTGACTGACGGAATTGTGCGACAGGTGCTGATGCCGCCTAACGAAGGATTCAATCGCTTGCGGTCATAGCGACCGATAGCGGCGTGACGCGATCCGAGTCAGAGGGCCCGCAGAAAGGCAATCAACGCCGTCTTGTCGTCAGGTTCCAATTGAAGTCCAAACGGAGGGCCCTTTACGACACGTGTTCTTGTTCCCGGGGGCCCTTTGCACGCGGTTGGAACGTAATCATCCTCAAGTCGCCTCGGATCAAACCAATCCTCAAGCGTGGCTATCGACGCCGAACGAATCACCCGCCGCCGCCAAATGTTTCTATATTCGAAACCGACCGGATCGGCGGCTTCGGTGAATGCGATTGATGTTCGGCCTGGCGCCCGCTTATTATTCTTTGCTGATGATCGTCGCCTGCCGGGCGGTCAATTGCCACTGCCCACCCCGCTTGATCCAGATGTTCGTGAACCTACGGTGGAAAGTCTGACCGGCGAACGGGGCCTTGCCCTGAGGCTTGACCGTCTCCTCCCCCATGATGATGGCGGTGTCCCCGTGGACCGCCACCGCCTCCACGTTCCGGACGAAGGACGAATAGTCAATAATGCCGTTTTTGACCAGCTGGATTCCGTCCATTCTGCCCTTGAGGACTTGGTTGTTCGGAGCGTTGACCACGAAGTCCTCGGCCCAGAACTTCTCAATCATCGGCACGTCTTTGGCGAGTACGGCGGCGTTCTCCGCCCCATCAATTTCCCGGATCTCCTGCTCCAGACTGGTCGGTTCCTTTGTGGGTGGTTGGCTCGACAGGGAGGCTGTCAGGACAAGAGGAATGATGGTCGCCTGTCGCGCTGTCAATTGCCAGCGCCCGTCCCGCATCAACCAGACGTTTGTAAAGCGTCTTCGCACA
>CAWBCB010000022.1:0-4571 GCA_963787095.1 uncultured Cytophagales bacterium
AAGATTATGGTTCGGGTGTCAGATACAAGGTAAAGCTTCCTTCGTATGTTCATGTTCGATAGCAGTCGTCCATGGGATCTTTTATTATTTGAGAAATATTTAACTAGACCCAATACTGATATTACTGAATAATCTTTAATGATTTTTTAACTCCGTTTTATTGGGTGCTTGCTGTTCAAAATAAAACACTCCGTTCTTATTCGCGATCACGAAGTCGAGCAGTCCATCTTTGTTCATGTCTTCGGCTTCAAACTGAATGGCCACTCCGGAATTATCATCAATCAAATGTTTTACCCACACCGGTTTTCCTTTTCCATCTTTTAATAATTCAAACCAATAGATCACGGCCGGTTCCATACCACCCGGTCCACCACCCTGATGCGCAAAGAAACGTTTACCTGTTATCAAATCAGGCAAGCCATCATTGTTCACATCTTTAAGCACCAGGCTGTGCGATTCTGAAAAAGTACTATCAATCAAATGCCGAACGAATGAAATTTCATTGTTCTTGTCTTTTACTTGTTCGTGCCACCAAAGTCCATAATTATGTGCTGATGAAGAAACCACATCAGCATCGCCATCTTTGTCAAAGTCATACGTTAACATCTGCGCACACGGATAACCCAGGTTGGCTTCATGAAATTTCCAGGGCGAAGTTTTGAAGTCTTTAGGTGCTTCCCACCAGCCACCGATAATCATTACATCGTTGCGTCCATCGCCATTGATATCGCCCCAGCCAAGGCCATGCGAAAACATACCAACCCCTTTTGCGTTGGGTTGCGAAATAGGAGTTCGCTTCCAGGTAACAGTCTTTCCTTTTACTGAGGAACTAGTCCAGGCCATCTGTCCAAGCTTCTCATTTCCAAAAACAAGATCCATTTTTCCATTGCCATCAATATCAACCATCATAGGCGATTCATTAGATGCAATTGAATCAATCAGATTTCGTTTCCAAAGTGTTTCAGCACCGGCAGGGTTTTCATACCAGTACACTTCCTTGCCGGGAAAATCAAAACAGATTAAATCAATCCAACCATCTTCGTTTACATCGGTAGCATAATTAAGAAATGAGTCGCTGTATCCTTTTGTGTAATCAAACTTTTTATGTTTCCAGATGTCATGAGCTTTCCAATTTGGAGCTTCAAACCATCGGGCACCGGCAATGATATCAAGCTTTCCGTCTTTGTTAACATCGGCTATGGTGGATGCTTCGGTATAAAATTCATCCCACAGATGAAATTTTTTGAAAGTAACTTTATCACCGGCTGTTTGTGCCGAAGCGGAAAATGCAATCAACGATGCGAGTGAGATAAAGTAATTTATGTTTATGTTTTTCATATTACCAGGTCAATAAGTAAGTAATCAACACATTAAATTCCTGCTGAGATAGAGTAGTACCAAAGTGATCGGGCATGATCGTATAGCGA
Source organism: uncultured Cytophagales bacterium (assembly GCA_963787095.1). Lineage (GTDB taxonomy): Bacteria > Bacteroidota > Bacteroidia > Cytophagales > Cyclobacteriaceae > ELB16-189. The sequence goes on from CAWBCB010000022.1 coordinate 1,428, forward strand.
GATGGCTTTTGTTCTACAATATCTTTTTTCGGTATTGAAAATTCTTTTCCGGAAAGATCACCAAAAACAATTACTGCTCCCTGATCTCTGCGATACAGACCTGTTAGTACTTTACCATCTTTTAACGTTATGGTATAGTTGCGGAACGCTTCGGAAATATTTCTATTGGGATCGATAATTTTTTCAGCAATTGCTTCGGCTCCACGCTTACCAATACCATGCAGCTGCGGACCGATACCAGACAGGGTTAGTTTACGATGACAGACACCACAATTGTTATTAAACACTCTGGCTCCGGAATCAAATTGAATGGTAGAGGCTTTAAAGGTTTTGAATGCTTTTAAACGCTCATCAATCAATGCTTGTCTTTCTATACTAATGGGTTCGATGTTGGCGGTAAGATCATTGTATTCCTTTTGCTGCCTGGCTGAAATATTTTGTAGCATGCGTTCTTCCACGCGAGGATCAACGAGTGTTCGTGTCAGGTATGATCCGTTTCTAACCTGATCCAGTACAATTTGTTTTCCTTCCGGTGAATTGGCCAACGCTGTTGCAATCACAGCTTCCAAGTCAGCTGGTGCTTTCTTTATTTCTTTTAGCAAATCGTTGGTTGCCTTTCCGGGTGATTCACCCAAAACAGTTACTACATTTTTCTTGAGGAAGGTAGGGGTGTTGTCGCTTAACAATAATTCTTTGGCAAGCTCAAATGAACTATTATCGCTTGACATTTTAAGTAAAGACCGAAGAGCAGATGTTTTTAAATCATTATTCGGATTCTTCGCTAAGAAGACTTTTAAATCAGGGTCAAGCGCACGTACTTTATAATCACCCGCCAACTGAATGGCGTAACTTTGTTGGGAGGTAATTTCATAGGAAGTAAGTGTATCGAGTGAAGGATATTTTTTTAGGAGTTCAGTAGCTATCTCAGTTCCCCATGAAGCAAGCAGAGAATTTTTATCAGTTGCTCCGCGTTGGGCTAACCCTTCTTTTACACCTTTAAAAATATTTGTCTTTAACTCAATGTCCCCTTGCTTATCGCGAGCATTTTTAATTGTAGCATCAATTTGTTTCAGTGGAATAAAGCGCAGGATTTGCTGATGGGCTAATTGTGTTTTCTCTTTCGGCATGTCATAATTGCTAACGTAGTTGTTGAGAAATACAGCGGCATCTTCTGAATGAACATCTACCAACGTGGCTGCTATAAAACCTGAATCTTCAGCACTCCAATTTTTTGCAACCACTTGTTTCATTAAGGTATTTTCGCGAAGCAGGTTTCGTAACGCAAGTCTTGATGTGTAGATTAAATGCGTATCAAAAGCAGGAGCGGAATGCAAAATCGAAAGTGCCGCTTCCACCGAACTCATGTCATGATAGTCCATTAAAAGTTCGACAGCAGCTCGTTGCACATGCGGATCGTTATCTTTTAATGCACTTAAAACGAGTGGTTGAAATTCTGCCTGACTTGATTTCCATTCTCTCAAAATCCGGAGCGTATGCAATCGAACAAGAGGAGACGAGTGTTCAAGCGATTTCTTTAAGATGTCGTCATCCAATGCATGGAGTCGATATAACACCCAAAGTGAATGAATATACTTTTGCGGACTTGCACTTACCTCTTGATCATTCAATACAACTTTTAAGGCTTCAACAGCGGGCTCACCTACACGATCTGCTAATTGATCGGCAGCAGCCATGCGCGTAGTTATGTTATTGGCATCAAAGGCGCTTACTAACTCATTAAGATTAGCTTCAGTTAAATCTTTTGTATCGTTGTGCTCACCTTTGTATGTGATCCTCCAAATCCTACCGCGTTGTTTATCTCGTTTGGGATGGCCGAGTGGCACTTCATAATGTCCAATAATCGCGTTATAAAAATCAGCAATGTAAAGTGCGCCATCGGGACCAAGTTTAATGTTTACAGGCCGGAACCAGGGATCAGCACTTTTAACAAAATCTATTTCTGATTTTCCAACAGGAGATGAACCTTTGTTTTCCCATGTGTATCGATGTACACGCGAACTCACTGCATCACCAATAAAGAAGTTACCCTGAAATTCTTTCGGGAATTTTGTATCACCATAATAAGCAATGCCACATAATGCTGTTGCTTCATTTTCAAATGACTTCATATCCGGCCCAAAGGCCATGATCTCTTGTTTTGCAAAGTGCGGGTAATCACCCCCACGAATCAATTGATAGAGTGGCGAACTGTGACTGTCTGTTGAATAAACATATCCATTTTCATCGTAAGCAAGTCCGAAAGGATTTACCTGCCCGAACGTCATTTGTTCAACCCGACTACCATCAAGTTTAAAACGAAATGTATTTCCGGAAATCATTTTTATAGAATCGCCATCGGAACCCGCAATGGCAGAAAGGTTGGTAAATCCATGGCATGCATACACCCAACCATCATAGCCACGAACAAAATTACTAACCATGCCATGCGTATCTGTAAAGCCAAAAGGTCCAAGCATTTTACTTTTGCTTTCTGGCTTTCCGTCATGATTGGCATCTATGAATTTGTAAACATTCGGTACGCTAAAGGCAACAACGCCATCCTTCACAGGCAACACACCTACAGGAATGTTTAATGTATCTGCCACTTCTGTAAATCGATCCGCTTTGCCATCGTGATCTGTGTCTTCAAGAATAGTAAGTCGATCGGTACTCTTTGCACCTGGCGATGAGGGGAAAGGATATTCGAAAGATTGTGTTACCCACATGCGCCCCTTCGCATCGAAGGTCATGTTAATAGGTTTGTCAATATCAGGTTCTGATGCAAATAGTTGAATTTCAAAACCCGGAGGAAGTTTGAATCCTAATCGTTCTTGCTCCGCAGTTTGTGGATCGGTGGACCGAATGTTTTCACTGAACAAATCTCCGCTAAAGCGCGAATCATCAGTTCCTTCATCTTTATTTTTGCAATTACCAAAGAGGAGTGCCAGTCCAAAAAAAACAATCAAAACCCGGCTGATCCGACTAATTGAATTCATAGGAGGGTATTAGGGTGTCCTTAAAAATAGGACTTATTTGAAGTTAAATGAAAGGGCAGTCAACGATTTTGTTAGACGGCAAATGGAATCCGATACTGGTTTTAAACTCGAATTGAGATTAAAATCTTGGATTGCTTACCAGGTCTAA
>CAWBCB010000023.1:0-29624 GCA_963787095.1 uncultured Cytophagales bacterium
GACGTATCGCTATCCGGATCGGATGTGACGATCGGGCGATCGCGGTCGTGCTCCTTCGTACTGGAGCATGCGTCGGTTTCCAGGCATCACGCCAAGCTGACGCCCGTCGGTGAGCACTGGATGCTGGAGGATCGGGGGAGCCGCTTCGGGACGTTTGTCAGCAGGCCGGCCGAGCGACTCGGGCTGTCTTGGCAGCGGGAGACCTGGTGCGGTTTGGCTTCCTCGTGCCTTACCGGTACGAGTGCAATTGCCTCAGGACGGAGCCGGAATCTCAGGGGATTGCCCTGCGGATCGAGGACCTCGGCCTGCAGCGAAACGGCCGTTGGCTGCTGCGTGATATCTCACTGGATGTCGGCAGCGGCCGTTTCATCGGGTTGCTGGGACAAAGCGGGTCAGGCAAGAGCCTGCTGCTGGGATGCCTCGAGCGCGATGCTGCTCTCTGAAGTGCACATCTGGTTTGACGGCCCGCAGAAGATCAATGAAAGCCTGGGATACTACCAATCCCGTTTGGGGGTGGTTACGCAGGAGTCGTAGTACTTCACCAGCCTGACGGTCTGTGAAAACCTGAAATACGCTGCCCAGTTGCGGCTGCCAGGTGCCGACCCGCAGGCCGTTGCCCAAGCCGTCCAGGAAAGTTGCCGGCCAAAGTCAGCCTGGAAAAGCAATCCAATCTGCTGGTCCACAAGCTTTCCGGCGGTCAGCGCAAGCGGGTCAGCGTTATTGCCATCGAGTTGCTGAAGCGCCCTGGAGGCCGCTGCTGTTGGACGAGCCAACATCTGGACTGGACCCAGGCACGCAGGCCCGCCTCATGGACGTGCTGCGATCCCTGGCGCGACAGGGGATCACTATCGTCTGCGCAACCCATACCACCGATATGCTGCACTATTTCGATGAAGTCATGATCCTGGGCAGTGGCGGACTCACCGACATGCGTGTTCCACGGTCCCCCAGACCACATGTTGGGCCATTTGGCGTCAGGAACATGGCCGAGCCTGTTCGACATGCTTCAGACCGGCAAAGCGGCGCATGGGCAGCCGGCCAGCGAACCCACCGATGGGCATACCGCACGCCCCGGTTGGCTGGCGATACCGGGACGGCCGAGGACCACCGCTGCGTATTCAAGCCACCCACGATTGTCCCGCAGGCCAGCCAGCCGGGTTATCATGAGGCCATCACGCAGACATGGGTGAGCTTCGCTAGGACGTTCAAGGGGCTGATCAGGGATCGTTTAGCCTGCCTGCTGACGATCGTACAGCCTCTCGTGCTGGCGTTCCTGTCGGTGCTTACCCAGTGCAACCAAGGCCGGGCCTGTAGATAATTTTTTTTCGCTCGAGTAAAAATGTACGATAAGTTGTATCGGTCATCCCATGGATAGTCTGCAGTACCGATTTTGCTAACACCGGATAATTGCACATCGATGAAAGATTCACCATAAAATGTTCTGGTGATATGGGGGCAAGGTTTTTTTTCTTAATCTCCTTCTCTAGTTGTTCACGAATAAGATCACTAGACTTTACATTATCCTTTGAACAAAATTCTCGCACTTTGCCAGGATTTCTGGCTGTTTCATTAATAATAAAGTTATCCAGGTATGGATAGGTTAATCCATAATCAATAAGAGCATTTATGTAAAGCGCTATTTTTTGCTTAAAAGGTAAATCTGATGACAATACACTTCGCACTTTATCCTTTTTCTCAAGTAGCGTTTCATCAAGTAGCGTGTCAATCATTAATTCACGGGAACGAAAATAGTAGTGAATCAGGGCTCGGTTAACACCTGCCTCATCGGCAATCTCTTGCGTTGTAGCATCGAAAAAACCCTTTTGAAAGAAAAGTATTTTTGCCTTTTCCTTGATCAGGTTTTCGGTTTGGCCCTCTTCAACAACCATTAGCTTTTTTGTTTAACAAATTTGTTAACGCAAAGTATGGCTATTTAGGTTCACACCTGCTTAAATAAATAGTAAGAAGTTTATGCAACGGTTTGAAATTGAAAGAGGCCAATCAAATTTATTTTTAATTGGCCTCTTAAAGTAGATTTATTCGGATAGTATCTATCCTAGATACGACTTCAAGACATCAAGTCGTGTAGTTTTACGAAGTTTACGAGTAGCCTTTTCCTTAATCTGCCGCACACGTTCCGTGCTCAAATCAAATTTCTCACTGATGTCATGCAGCGATAAAGCATGTCCGCCAGAAAGACCATAGTATAAGGAAAGCACATCAGCCTCTCTTGAGGAGAGTTGTGACAAGGAGTATTCGATTTCCTTTTTCAAAGATGATGTCATCAGGTCTGTGTCAGGCTGAACTGCATCATTGTCGCCCATCACATCCATTAAGGTACCGCTGTCGCCATCATTTCCCAATGGAGCATCCATCGATACTTTTCGTGCGCGGTGATTTCCTATCTTTTCAATTTCCTCAGAAGTGGTTTCCATTACCTCAGCCAACTCTTCAATGGTAGGCTCACGTTGAAACTTCTGTTCGAGTGTGGCGAAGGTTTGATTCATCTTATTGAGTGTGCCAATCCGATTCAAGGGCAGCCTTACAATACGTGATTGTTCAGATAGTGCTTGTAAAATGGATTGACGAATCCACCACACCGCATACGAGATAAATTTAAAGCCTCGCTTTTCATCAAAACGGGAAGCTGCCTTTATAAGTCCCAGATTACCTTCATTAACAAGATCGCTCAATGTCATTCCACCTTGCTGATATTGCTTGGCTACCGAAACCACAAAACGCAGGTTGGCATTCACTAATTTTTGCAATGCTACCTGATCGCCTTCGCGAATGCGTTTGGCAAGGTTTACTTCTTCTTCAGCTGTGATAAGGTCAATTTTCGCAATTTCACTTAAATATTTATCGAATGATTGAGATTCCCGATTGGTGATTTTTTGAGTTATTTTTAGTGCGCGCATGTGTTAATGTGGTTTTTTGTGATCAATAATAAACAGTTCATTCTTCTAAGCTTGTATATCAAACGTTTGCAATGGTTGCTTTCCCCAATATAAGGAGATAAACGTACATTCAAGGCTTAAAAGAGCTTTTTCATCATACATAGTATACGAATAAATAACGACAACGCAAAATTTGAGCATAAAGTTTATTCATTTTTCTGATTCTGTCCTATTTGAAGACGATGTGGTCTTAGTAATCGACAAACCCGCTGGTTTAATGGTTGAGCCCGACCGAAATGGACATCCAAACCTGCTGCAAGAGGTTAAGAAGTACCTTAAAGCAAAACTACCCTCCGACCAGGAACTTTATGCGCAACATATCCATCGGCTCGACCGTCCAGTAAGTGGAATTGTACTATTTGCAAAGCAGCGTTCGGTACTGAAAAATTTAAGTGAGCAATTTGCCGAACGAAGAGTTAAAAAGCAGTATCAGGCACTCACCAATCATGCTCCAGAAGTAAAAAGCGGTCTATTGGAGCATTGGCATCGAAAGGAAAAGAAAAAGGCAATGCTTTATGACCATGAAATAGAGTACTCAGAGAAGGCAATTTTAAACTATGAGGTTACTGAATTAAAACCTGATAGATTTTTATGGGACATCGAACTCCACACGGGAAAGTATCATCAGATTCGTGCGCAGTTGTCGGATACAGGCTGCCCTATTCTTGGCGATAGCTTGTATGGCTCAACGATACCTTACCGTCCAAACTCAATTGCCCTTCATGCGTGCAGATTGTCTTTTCTTCATCCTGTAACGAACGAACAAATTGAACTGATCAGTAATCCTAAATTCTAAATCTGATTCAAAATCTCATTAAGAATCTACTCTGTTCTTAATGAATCAACCGGATTGTTTCGTGCCACCCGAATGGAGTGATATGAAACGGTAATTAAGGCTATTGCTATCGCGATCAAGCCTGATAGAACAACAATCAGCCAGTTAAAATCAATTCGATAATTAAAATTAGTCAGCCATTCGCTCATCAGATAAAAACTAACAGGTGCTGCCAACATAAATGCAATAACAACTTGCTTTACAAAGCTGCCGGAAACCATCAGTACAATTTGATTTACCGAAGCTCCCAACACTTTTCTGATTCCCAGTTCTTTAGTTCGTTGCAGAATTGAATAAGAAGCTAACCCAAACAGACCCAATCCAGAAATGAAAGCTGCCAGCAGCGCAAAAAGATTAACGATATTACTCATCATACTTTCCGATTTATACAGCAATTCATATCGCTCATTTAAGTAAGTCAGAAGAAAAGGCGAATCCGGATTTACCTGATCCCATAGTGCTTTCAATTCTTCATTTAGATTTCCCTTAAAACCAGCATCTATTTTTACCAGCAAGTTTGAAGTTCTTAAGTCAGATCCGGTAAAGATTAGTAAGGGAGCAATTGATTTATGTAACGAGGCAAAATGAAAATCTTTTACTACTCCTCTCACAACTCCTTTCGCTTGCCAAACATCAAATTCCTTTCCCAAGGCTTCCTCGCTCGTCCAGCCATAAAAATCCAATGCCGATTCATTGAGAATAATTTCCCGTTCTTTTTTCCTGCTTGCCTCCTTACTGAAGTTTGTTCCAGCAATGGGTTCAATACCCATCGTGGTTAGAAAATCTGCATCCACAGGTGCTACCTTTATTAACTTCCGTTCCTCTGAACCCACCGTATTAATAGCCGTTTCAAATGTGATGTTAACGGGTAATTGAGAAGTGGCTGACATGGATACGATCCACGGTTGACTGGAAGCTTTTGCCTTCAACGCTTCAATTTTAGTTCTGGATAAACTATCCAGCGAAAGCGATACAATCTGATCGCGATCATAACCGGAATTCTTAAATCGCATAAAATTCAGTTGACTGGAAATGGTAAGTGCTGAAATAATAAGCGCAATTGAAATACTAAACTGAATGATCACCAATCTCTTCCTAAGCTTTATCCCCGCAACAGAATCCTTAAGTTTTCCTTTTAGCACTTTAGCAGGTTGATAATTTGATAACACAAGTGCCGGATAAATGCCAGCCATTAAACTTATAAGAAGGCAACAAGCAGCTACCAACATAAAATTGTTTACAGTGGCCAAAATGCTAAGGTCAAGGGACCTTCCAATAATAAAATTAAATACCGGAAGCGTTAGGATGGCAAGGCTAATGGCTATCACCAACGAGATTGTAGTGATTACAATCGACTCGCTCATAAATTGATAAAAGAGTTGTGTTCGATAGGCGCCCATTACTTTTCTTACTCCTACTTCCAAGGCACGCTCCATGGAGCGCGCGGTAGAAAGATTGATATAGTTGAAGGTGGCTACAACCAGAATAAGAATAGCGATAGAAATAAATATTGTGACATATAAAATATTACTCGTATTAGGAACCTTATACTTAACGTTGTCGAGATAAATGCTTTTAAGTGGAACAAGATCCAGTTCAATTCCTTCTTTTATCCAATCTCCAAACAAACCTACAAGCCGAACAGGAATTTCTGAACGAACCGTGCTTTCTGATGCAGTCGGATTTAGTAAGATATATGTATAAAACTCACTGTTATCCCAATTCGGCTGTTGATGGGCTATCTGCAAAGAGGTGAACGAAACAACAAAATCAAACTGAAGATGAGAGTTTAGCGGAACATCTTTAATTACTCCCTGTATCTTATACAACTTTTTATCACTGGCAATCATAGCTTGATCCTGAAGATTTGCTTCTTTCCAATCCTCACCAAAATATTTAATTGCCATTCGCTCCGTTAACACAATCGAGTTAGGTTCAACCAACGACCGATTCGGATCTCCTTGCAGAAAAGGAAAAGTAAATATTTTAAAAAATGCAGAGTCAGCAAAATAAACACTAGACTCATTAATCGTTTCGTCTCCCTTCTTTACCGATAAGGACGAGTTTTTAATGCGCACCGTTTCTTCCACCTCTGGAAACACGTGCTTCATAAAAGGACCGCCCACGCTACAGTTTGCTCCGCTGGGTAAATCAGTCCCGTTAAAATGCCAGGTCATGGGAAGCAAGTAGATTCTGCTTCCCTTTTCATGGAAACTATCAAAGCTCATCTCAAACAGCACATACAAACAAATAAGAAGACTAAAGCAAAGCCCTGTTGAAAGCCCCAATATGTTGATGAAACTATGAGCACGCTGACGAAGTATATTTCGAAACGCGACTTTAAAATAATTTTTAAGAATATTCATAGGTCATGTGATCAATCTAAGTACTTACCAAACAGAGAAAGGTTGCATGTAAGGGATCCACTATCGAACATGAACATACGAAGGAAGCTTTACCTTGTATCTGACACCCGAACCATAATCTTCTTCCAGTTTAACTACTTCACCCGTCTTTTTGCTTATGAAAAATATGGCCTGTTGGTTCGGACTATACTCAATTAATAATTTCCAACACCCAATCTTTGCTCCTTCCAATCCATCAACAGCTTCCTCGCCTACAACTTTATAGCTATACAGCATTGGTTTTGTGGGCGAACCCGGATGATAAAAATTGATGGCAAAGGTTTTATCCTTCTTAAAAGGAAGCATGGCAAATGTCTCCAAATCGATTTCCCAATTTAAAAGTGGATGAGTTGTCAGGAGTTCAAAACCTTTCCTGGAATTATTGGCTACTGTATCCGATCCTACAATTTTATTTTCGTAGAAATCATATGCCTCTGTACCTGTCCTTTGCCTCCATGTGCGATGATGAATCGGATTAAAATTATCGCGTCTCACTAATGAATACACATAGTTGAACCCGGTTGTATCAGAACTATAAAGCTTCTGAATAATTTCAATGGCATCAATACCGTTTACCTTTTTAAAGGTGATAGTTTTATCTACTATGTATGTGCCCGCTTTTTTTGGACTCCTTTTATTTTGAAAAAACAAACAATACTGAGATCGCCCCTCCTTTATTCGGTTAGCAATCGTCTTGCTGTCAAATTGGTAAACCGTATCTATCTGAGCGAATGTGATATTTGCGATCAGTATAAAAAGGCCGAAAACTGAAATCGCTTTCATATTATTTTATTTAAATAACGTCTCATAAATAACTTGAGCTGCCACTTTACTTCCTTCGCGGGAGGGGTGAAATTCATCAGAGCCATAGTAAGAAAAATCACGTGTGCTGTCGAAATGCTCTTTCCACACGGTACCTACCGGGCACAGTAAAGAGTTCGATCGTTCTGCAGCATCGGTATAATTTTTAATCACCCCATCAAAAGTGTGATAGTTTACTTTCGCTGGCCAAACCATAAAGAAAGCAAGCTTCGTCTGTCTCGACTTGCAAAGCTCAGAAATCCGTTCGCCATAATCGAACAACATTTCTCGTCCATCTGCTTGCGAGGAAGGCCCTTGCTGAACTACAACAAAATCAAAACTACCATCGATGATAAGCCGCTGAAGCACGCCATCATTCCAATGGTCTTCCAATGCATAGTTAGGATAAGCAAGCGTTTGAGTAGTAATCTGAATACCTTTTGAAGCCCCATGCTGAACCACCAGCTTTGGAAGATCATTTGTGTACGTAAGACTATTGCCAACAAAGAGAATCTTCGTGGCCGGCACTACTCCATTCTTATCCGGAAGATTCGAAACCTGTTTTGTTGGCGCTGCCTCATTCTTATCCTGACATCGGCTGGATAAAAGGCAAAAGCTTAAAATAATCAGTATGAATCTCATCCTTGAATTATTTATAGCGTTCTACTACTTTCTGAAAATCAATCCAGTAAATATTTCCCGTTCCATTGAGCGGGTTTGAATTTGATTCCAGCACATCTTTATAAGTAGCTTTCCTGGAAGTGAACGCAGTTGGCAATTGATGACGCTCACTTGTAAAGAATAGCGCTTTGCCATCAGTAGTTAGATACGGACAATAATCAATCTGCTTTGAGTTTATGGATTTAAGATTTTTAGCAGGCTGCCATTTCCCATTGCTATCCTTTATACTCAGATAGAGATCCCCACCTCCGGTATCGTCTTTCCGGCCATAGGAAGTAAACAGAAGATACTTTTCATCTTGATCAACAAATGCATTGAACTCGTAATACTTCGTGTTAACTGCGCTATCTAACGCAATCGGCTTAACAAATTCTCCATTACGAAATTCTGATACGTAGATATCCTCTCTGCCTGGTCCGTCTTTATACGCAGCTGTAAAATACAGATTGCCACTTTTAGTAATCGATGGATAGAACTCATCTCCTTCTGTATTGATGACTGCACCTAAATTTTCAGGAGTGCCCCACCCTGCCCCAACTCGTTTAACTTTCCAGATGTCAAAATCCTTTGGCGTTGATCCACTGGTAGGTCGGTTCGATGCAAAGTAAAGCGTTTGTCCATCGGATGAGAATACGGGCTCCAGATCACTGAACTCACCGGCAAAGGAAACTATCTCGGGCGCAGACCAACCTTGCTTGTTCTTTTTGCTCCACACAATTGTTTGAAATGTGGACTTAGGTGTTGAAATCGTAAAGTAGATTTCAGTACCATCTGGCGAAATAGCAAAGTCACGTTCATTGAGATGTGTTGAAACAATACCTTCTCCAAAAAGGGAAGCTTCATTAGGAGGTGTATTAAATGCTGGCAATGTATTTTTCTGAGCCATGACTGCAACTGCCATCAAGACAAAACAAAATGATAGGATAGATTTCATACGGGTAATAACGGTAGTTAATTGAAATTAAAAATGGGTTGTCAATAGAAACAGAATGTCAATCAATTAAAAATGTATTCACATCAATCAACGAGCAATTCAGTTTCCTATTCCTTACGATGCGGAAACCGAAACACCGTGTAAGCCATAGAGAAATAAACTTGCCCTGAGCGGATACTGGTTAGCAGCACATTCGAATTACTAAAATTATCAAATCCCGCAAAGGAAGGTGTGTTACCTCCCAGAATCGATTTACACGAAAAGGTAAAACGATTCCACGAAACCCCTACTTCAATAGCATAAACCAAACTGACTTTCGCAGCATCTTCGGTGCCAGTAACAGCTCTGTAAACATACCTTGAGGCGCCCATTCCTGCACCCACAAAAGGCCTGAGTGTAGTGCCTGAACCTATAAAGTATTTTGCATTCAGTAAATAACTGGACGCATTCAAATTATTATAATTTAAGATTCGGGTATTGGTTATTGGATCATATCCTTGAGCGGGTCCTGAATCTCCATGGATATAATAACGTAAGAAATTGCTACTGGCAATCAGCTCTACACCCAATGAGAATTTACGATTGACATTGAAGTATTGTGCAATTGAACCCATAATCCGGGCTTGATCTCTTTTATCGGAATAGACGAACTTCTTTTCAATACTGGCACCAAAACCCAACGCTATGCTAGTTTCAAATTTTGGTTGAGCGTAGCCTCGTTCAGTAACAAATAACAAAGCCACAAATACAAATCCGTATTTCATGATACAATTGTCATCTGAAAATAGATAATTGAAAAATCATTCAATCCGATCATCAATAAAAACCAAGTATTCATCAATGAAGTTAATCAACCCGTCAACCAAAAAAGATACGCTGATAACATGCCATTAAATTCATTGGCATTATGTTACTTTGGGCGCACGAAACTCACTATGCACAGAGTTAGAAATCATGTCCTCTTTTGGCTTTTATACATTGCCTTTAAAACCTATTTGAATATTTCGGCAGACTCAGCCGCTATACTTTCTGGTGGCGAGCATGATTGGGTTTTGTACCGAAGCTTACTGTATAGTCAACTAGCGATATTAACTATCAAAGTCCCGCTGGTGTACATCTGCTTTTATCTGCTGGATGGTTATCTGATCCATGGCTGGAGTTTAATACGAACCACAGCGGCCTTCGCGCTAGCGTTTTTGATGGCCGTTATTTTAATGACCCTGCTCAATCACACATTTATATTGCCTGTTATTTTTGATTATCATGGCGAAACGGCAAGTCTCTTCGCAATCAATAGCTTGCTCTATCATTTCTTTACTCTATCATTTGTTGCTGGCATCGCGTGCACCATTCGGTTGCTGCGCAGACAACATCGGTCCAGCGTGCGCGAAGCTGAACTGAAGAAAGAGAAAACTGAATCGGAACTAAAATATTTAAAGGGACAAATCAATCCTCACTTCCTTTTCAATACGCTTAATAATATCTATTCGCTTGCGCGGAAGAATGATCCGCAAACATCAGAGGCCATTCTAAAGCTATCGAAACTCATGCGGTTTATGCTATATGAATCGGGTCATCAAACCATATTATTAACGGATGAACTGAAACTCATTACGGATTATATAGAGCTCGAAAAATTGCGCTATACGGACCGACTTAAGATTAGCTATAACCAATCTATTGACAATTCCCTCCAGCAAGTTGCGCCACTAATTTTAATACACTTTGTTGAAAATGCGTTTAAACATGGTGCCAGTGAATCGCGATTTGATTCATACATTGAAATTGACATCTCCCTAAAAGAAGGAATTTTGAAAGCGAGCATCTCAAATTCAAAAGATAGTCCGCTCCCTTCCGGTGAAGCTAAAACCATTGGCATGGAGAACATTAAAAGACAATTGGAATTGATTTACCCCAATCATCAGCTTAGCATTCAAAATAATTCCGATAAATTTAGTGTGAACCTGTTAATCCCTTTACAGAAATGATTACCTGCCTGATTGTAGAAGATGAACCGCTGGCCGCGGATGTACTCACAGACTATGCACGTCAGGTTTCCTTTTTGTCGGTGGTTAAAGTGTGTACCGATGCTATTCAAGCGTTGGAGTTGCTTCAGGAAAAATCAATCGATCTTATTTTTCTGGATATTCATTTACCCGGATTGAAAGGACTGGATTTTTTAAAGACACTTAAGAATCCTCCGGCAGTTATCATCACAACGGCTTATCATGAATATGCGATTCAAGGGTATGAACTGAACGTGGTTGATTACTTGCTTAAGCCTATTGAGTTTAAACGCTTTTTAGAAGCCGTGAACAAAGTTAAAACACCGCTCACGCAACCAAGAAAGGAAACCATTTCCATTCACAGTGATAAAAAAACGGTGATCATCCCGTTGAATGAAATCCTATTCATTGAAAGCCAGAAAGAATATATCAGCATTCAAACCACCAGTGGCAAACACATCAGTAAGTATGCCCTCAGTAAAATAGAAGAAGAATTAAATCCAGAAAAATTCCTTCGCGTGCACCGATCCTTTATTGTAGCCATTGAACAGATAAAAGCTTTTAACGCTACCGCCATTGAAATCTCAGGCAAGTCAATCCCCATTGGTGGAAACTATCGTGATAGTATCATTCAGAAACTTGAGACGCTCTTTAAGTAAGCTTTATTTCCATTGAGCGTCTAAATCAAGTTTTGTTTAACAACATCTTATTAGATGTCGAGCATCGTCTCCTTTTCGGGACGATGCGATTGCACCACGTTCAATCCTGATCCATTATTTAATGATTACAAACAATAGCATCGTCCTCTGCGAGAGACGATGCTTGACCCAAGATGCCTTAGGTTTACTTTCGTTGACCATCTAAATCAAGTTTTGTTCTCATGGCCTTTAACAATGCACAAAAGAGTTTTTTGTTCCAGCTGTTGTAGGCTGACTGCTGATAAAAAAAGAAGAATCAGAATTTTTCTCATGTCCTTAAAGTGAGCCCTTTTAAAGAATGCTTCGAACCATATATCCAGCCATGTTATTATTCTAGTCTTTTTTGCTAACGATTTAACAATACTTAGGCAATAAACTTTAACTTAGAACACTAATAAATGAGACGATAAAAGATAAATTTTATGGACTTATTGCAGGCCTTAAAGATAACTTTGACGTTCCTCATAATAAAAGTTTTCCTAACACAGACAAACACTCATAAATTAGAGATATAATGGATATCGAATATCAATTAGTCTATCAACTTTTTCCACGTTCTTTTGGAATAACGGAAGAAATACTGGGAGTAATTTCTTGCTTTGAGAAAAATTATCATCTAATAAAATCACCAGATTTTAATCTTAATAGTGATGGCGTTTTAAAGGTAATTTCAGAAGATTTAAAAGCATTAAATTTTAAAGTTGAAGAAAGCAAAGCAAGCATTGATAAAATCAAAGTTCCCGTTCTCTTCAGTATCAATAACAGGATTGATAAATTCTTCGATGCTGATGCTGTAAGTAACGATGGAAAAATTGTAATAGAAGTTGAGGCTGGAAGAGGGTATAGAAACAATCAATTTTTGAAAGATATCTTTCAAGCTTGCATGATGCCTAATGTGGAATATCTTGTTATTGCTGTTAGAAATCACTACCATAATAGTGATGACTTCAAATCAATCTTTCAATTTCTTGAAACACTCTATATCAGTGGAAGATTGCAACTTCCATTGAAAGGAATAGTTTTGATTGGTTACTAATTTTAAATTGGTGAATACGGAGAATCAAATTTGCCTCCGCTTTTTAAAAACTACCTCATCCAAATTAAAAGCCCCAGGCCCAGTAAATAGAAACAACAAGTCCAAAAAGTGCAAACATAAACGGGTGTTGATCTTCGTACCAAAACCTTCCACCGCCCACAACAAATGTGATGTACAACATGGTGCCCATCGTCATTAGAGAAGCTAATCGTGTGAAGATACCGAGTAAAAGGAAAAGTCCGGCAACTAACTCTGTGCCTTTGCCCAGGTAAACCCATACCAATGCATTGGCTCCTGAAAGCGAATCCCAACTGGCATATTCTTTCATGAGGTGTGAATCAAATACTTCTATTCCATGATACACCACGAGTGCTCCAAAAATGATCCGCACAATCGCCAAACCCTGTGCAGGCATTATGGGTGTGCTTGAAAAAAGCTTTTTCATTGTGATTCTTTTATGTTCCTATCGAATAAAGAACTGAAACCGCGCCTGCACCAGCACATTGAGCCGGGGCTGGCCTGCTATAAATTTAGAAATATTTAACGCAGCCGAAGTGTTCTCCCCGATCATTCTTCCAAAATCAGTGCGAAGAAAAATGAAGTCTACATTCTCAGAGAGTGAACGAATGTACATCGCGTTAAGTGAAAACCAACCGTCCCAATCTTTTACCAACACAACAACTGGCAATGATAAACTCAGATTTTGAATCTTTCCATCTTTATCCCGATTATTAGGATCGGGCGCACCATCGGCACCGCCTAAACTATTTCCTGTGCCCCCCGATAATTGAAATTTTACTTCCGGATAAAATGAAACGTAGGGATTGGATCGGAAGGTGAAGATCATACCGGGTTTAAATAACCAGGTGCCTGCTCCTCTACCCAATCGATAATCGCCTGTTGGCGCGGAGACTTCCACATACGGTGATACCCGTTGAAGTCCGGCCTTGGCAGTCTGCAGATAAGGAACAAACATATAACGCATTTTAAGGTCGCCCACACCCGTGGTGTTTTCATAGCCTCCAAAGTCTGCATTATAAATAGTATGTACCATCGGCAACGACATGCCAAACAGATGCCTTCCGTTTGCAATGCCATACTCGTACCCAACCCTTAACGCATAATGGCGGGCTTGCGCTACAAAAAGATACGCTTCGGCATCAACCACCACCCGGCTTTTCATAGAAGCCGGATCGGAACCATCTTGCTCATCTGCTGGTACTGTAGATTGCGCATGCGTGGTTACTGGAGCAACCAGTATAACTGCCATCACACAAATCCACTTTACCTTAGTGAACATCCTCATAAAATAAGAGATTTAAATGCACTCTTGTAACGATACTAAACGCAAGTATTGTGTAAATTTAAGTCACAAAAAAATAATATTCATTTAGCCTGATTTTGAGCTCCATCAAACAAAAAATCCATCGCATCATTTTTGGTGTCGGTACACCTGCCGGAAGAGCTTTTGATATTGTTCTACTCATACTCATCATGGCCAGCATTACTACTCTTATGCTGGAAAGTGTGGAAGGTATTTATTCCAATTGGGCGCGTTTATTCTTTCATCTGGATTGGATTATCACAGGGTTATTTACCATCGAATACGTGTTGCGCATCTGGACCTCGGAAGAAAAGAAAAACTATGTGTTCAGTTTCTATGGACTTATCGATCTCTTTTCAATCTTACCCACCTACCTGAGTATTTTTATTATGGGTAGCCAAACGCTGGCGGTAATTCGTGTGTTGCGGCTCCTACGGGTGTTCAGGGTTTTAAAGTTGGTTCAGTTTATGGGCGAGGCCAGTAAATTAAGAGCGGCACTAAAAACCAGCTCTCGCAAAATTTTTGTCTTTCTCTTTTTTGTGATTATTGTAAGTGTTTTTATTGGCACACTTATGTTTATCATTGAAGGTCGCGTCAATGGATTCACCAGTATTCCAAGAAGCATATATTGGGCAATCGTTACGTTAACAACGGTTGGGTACGGAGACATTGCCCCACAAACCACGCTTGGTCAATTGTTAGCGATGGTACTGATGATTATGGGGTATGGAGTTATTGCGGTACCAACCGGGCTTGTAACCGCTGGAATTATACAAGAACAGAATAAGTCCACAAACAAATTGAAATGCCTGCAGTGCGGTTCAACGGATCATAAAAAGAATGCTAACTTCTGTGATCAATGCGGAACTCAACTGCCAGATTAATAACACCCATCTAAAAACTTCATGGTGTCTTCAAAATTGCTCCACTTCTGCATTTCGTTTTGCTGTCCTTTGGGGATTTCAAGAAATTTATCGCAGCCAAATAGCAGGGCATCAATCTGATCTTTGAATTCGCTTTTATATACAATTGTTTTCTCGTTCGTAATCTTATTAAAGATTACCCATTCTTCATTTAAAATACCTCCTTCCGAATTAGCTACTTCTCTTCCTGCAATAGCCAATTCCAGCGCGCCAATATTGGCTTTCAAACTTTCATTGTCTGATTGCTCAAGTGCATCATCGGCATTGTCATAGCCGGCTGCCTGAGCCCAGGCATCGCGTAAGGTAATTAAGTCTTCGGTAGATGACACGCGAATGATGCTATCTAAGTTAGTTGTGTAATTGTTCTTTTTTGCGTCCGCATTAACTACGGCCGAAGCCGCAGCGGCAGTTCCAATCTGTGCGGCATTCTTAGCTAACGAAGTGGCAAATTTATTTATGGAAGTTGGTTTAGGATTCATATAGACTTGAAACGTTTTTCCTTTGAATAACTCCTTCACAAACAAATTTTCCAACGAAGTGAAATGTGTTTCTTTCCCTTTACTGGTAACAGCAAAACCATTGATCGTTTTAGGATCATACTCAATTAGCTTTCCATCCCTACCCGTAAAAATTATTTTCTCAGATGAGAATCTACTGGCTGAAGGCTTAATGGTAATCTCGCCAGCTAAACTTCCGGAGCCTGTATAGATTGTTCCTGGAAAAGATTTCTTAACTTCTTTCGATAAATTAAGTTGCGCCACTTCTTCCTGACTTACCGTGTAGCCATACTTTGCTACTTTACTTGCATCCGCCTTTTGTTTTCCGCTGGCAGTTTTTATTTCAAAGTCCTCCAGCACACCATCCTTCCTTCTTAATTTCATTTCACCTTCATAGCGCGTGCCGTCTTTCAACACCATATAACCCTCGCGCGGTGTGGTCGATTCAATTTTTTTACTCATCACAACACCCATGTCGCGCCACTCATACATACTTTCAGGACTTTCATTCACTGGCCCGCCTGTTACACGTGCACTTGCATTGGGGTTCGCTCCTATCAATCCATATGACTTCAACGAACCCATTGGAAAATCAACTTCCTTACCTTCCCCAATAAATTCAATTTCGGAAACACTGGTTGGGCTTCCTTTCAAAGAAATTTTTCCTTCCATCTTTTTTCCAGACTTCAGCACCACGTAGCCATCTTGCAATTCAGTTTTATTTTTCTTCCACTGATAAGCACCCGCAGGAGATTCATTGGTTTGAGCGAATGCTCCAATCGCACAACTGATACAATAAAGAGAGCAGTGGGAATTTAGTTGTCTTGTTAGTCATAACTCATCCATGTTAGATTAAAACCATTTTCTAAGATACGATCATTATCCAATTTTTCTAAAAATGCTTCTTACGCTCTAAAAAGACGACTTACAGCCAAAAATTCGATAGGTAATTGGGTGCTACCCATAATGGAGAGATCAGCCACAATCTCTCCTACTACTGAAACAAACTTAAATCCATGACCACTAAATCCTGCAGCCATAATTACATGCTTGTTCGATTCAGGTACGAAGTCGATGATAAAGTTTTCATCTGGTGTGTTTGTGTACAGACAAGTTTTTAAAACACTCATTGATTCATATCCATTGGGCAAAAACTTTGTGAGAGACTTAACTAAGATCTCTTCCTCTTCTTTCGTTACACTTCTATCTACCGACTCAACGTGGGTTGGCGAACCCGGATAATGATGTGCTACTTTCAATCCGGCCGGAGCACCAAATTTATCTGTTGATAAAACAGGAAACCCATAATACATTCCTGCCTGTGTATGATCATCAATTAACCAGCATGGAAAATTTCCTAACTCAAACTGCTTTTGATTTGAGGGATTTACCCATGCAATCACTTGTCGCGTTACCTGTAAACGAGTTGATAATTCAGGAAGCATTTTATCAGTCCATGCACCGGCAGTAATCACCAACTTCTTGCATACATACGTGCCCTTATTGGTTACAACTTCAATACTTGTCTCATTTTGTTTCCACGAACGTGTTTGCTCATTCGTATGAATGGTTGCACCTGCTTTAATCGCTTGGTCTACATAAAGTGATACCGCTCGCTCGGGAGTAACAAACCCGGCATCGGGCTCAAACAGCACTTCATAGTCATTGGGTACATCAAACTGTGGAAAGCGTTTTACTAACTCTTGTTTAGAAACAGATTCAATGGGTACATTATATTTCTCTGAGGAATGTTTTACTCCTTTAATTAAAATTTCATCAGGTTTGCCTGCATATAAAAGTCCGGTAGGAAAATAAACTTGAGAGCCGGTAATGGCCTCAAGATGTTTCCAGTTATCATAGGCTCTTTCCAATAAGGGAACATAATCGGCATGTTCGAAATAGGCTTTGCGAATGATGCGACTTTGTCCGGCATGCGAACCTTGATCGTGAGGAATAGAAAATTGTTCTAACCCCAACACGGATACTCCACGACTTGCCAATTGATAACAGGTTGACGAGCCCATGGAGCCAACACCAATCACAATTACATCGAATTCTTTTGTCATTTATAAGTTTTTAGCCTTCTAATTTTTTAAACACATAGAACATAGAATGTATAGAGAGCCTCATTCAATAAATTATGAGTAATCCCAATGAGCCTATGTCTACTATGTGGTTATTTTTTTAAATAGAAGTCAACCCAACTTAATACTGATCTTCACACTATCCCCTACTTCAAATAAATTACTTGACACGAAAGCCTTTAGAATATTTCGTTGAAAGAGCACGTCAACTTCATAATGACTTCCAAAATAATTAATAGAAACAATCTTACCCGTGTTTACTTTTGATTTAGATTTCTTAATTGAAATTTGTTCGGGGCGAACAATTAGTTTATGTTTTGATTTAACTCCTAACCGCTTTAGTAAGACAGGTGATAAGGAAGTGTACTCTCCAAAAAGTCCAGCCACATATTCATTCACAGGTTTCTCATAAATTTCGCGGGGCACGCCATGTTGAATAACTTTCCCCAACTTCATCACAATGATTTCATCGGCCCACGAAAGCGTGTCTGCCGAATCGTGCGAAACAAGAATGACACTCAGTTTTAGTTTTGTACTAATCTCGTCAATAACTGACTTCAATGTATTCTTAAGAACAGGATCTAAGTTTGAATACGGCTCGTCCAACAGCAATAATTTTGGCTTAGCAATCAGCAATCGGGCAATGGCAATACGCTGGCGCTCTCCTCCTGACAACTGATCCGTTTTACGGGTTAGCAAATGATCAATCCGACAAATAGAAAAAATCTCAGCGGCTTGTTTTCCCGACATATAGTTGGAGTAACTAAGCACTTGCTCCACCCGCAAGAATTTTGGTAAATCGAAATGTTGTGAGAGGTATGCAATCTTAGGATGACCGGGCACCAGTTGATGATCGGGACCCAGCACTCGCTCATTTTGAAAAATGACCGTTCCTTCATCCGGTTCAATCAAGGCACCGATAATTTTAAGCAGCGTGCTTTTACCTGAACCAGTCTCTCCTGCCAGTGCTATCTTGCCATTTCCATGAAGTGTAAAATCGATATTCTGAAGTGCGAAATCATCGCCATGTTTTCGGCTCACCTGAGAAACCGTAAGAAGTTTTTGGTTTTTTGTCATCGATTGCAATCTAAACTTTCAAGTAGAAATTTCATTGATTCCGGCCAGATAAGATTGAGATGAGTGTGGTTTAAATTCTAGCCTAAGCGTATATTTGCCCCCTTATTTTTAAACGTATGATTTCAGTTGACTCGGTAAGTGTAGAATTTAGTGGCTCGGTGCTTTTTAGCAACATCACCTTTAATATCAATGAAAATGACCGCATTGCCCTCATGGGTAAAAACGGAGCGGGCAAGTCGACACTTTTGAAAATTCTGGCAGGTGCCTATAAACCAACGCGTGGCAAAATCTCAGCACCAAAAGATGCGGTTATTGCATACCTCCCTCAACATCTGCTAACGGATGATGATTGCACCGTATTCGAGGAAGCTTCCAAAGCATTTTCGAAAACACTGAATATGAAAAAGGAAATTGATGAGTTAAATCATCAGTTAGAAACACGTACCGATTACGAATCAGACGCATATTCAAAAATTATAGAGCAGGTTTCAGAACTCAGCGAGAAATATTATTCCATTGAAGAAATCAATTTTGATGCAGAAGTTGAAAAGACATTGATGGGGTTGGGATTTTTGCGCAGTGACTTCACCCGACCTACCAAAGAGTTTAGCGGTGGCTGGCGTATGCGCATCGAACTTGTTAAAATTCTTTTACAAAAGCCTGATCTTATTTTGTTGGATGAACCTACAAACCATTTGGATATTGAATCGGTGCAATGGTTGGAGGATTTTTTAAAGAACAATGCCAAAGCCGTAATCGTAATCAGTCACGATAAAGCGTTTGTTGATAACTTAACCAACCGCACCATTGAAATTACGATGGGTCGGATTTATGATTACAAAACAAACTACTCGCACTACCTGCAACTAAGAAAAGAGAGACGCGAGCAGCAACAAAAGCAATTTGACGATCAGCAAAAAGAAATTGCCGACATTCAAGGCTTCATTGATCGCTTTAAAGGCACCTACTCTAAAACGTTACAGGTTCAGTCGCGCGTAAAGATGCTGGAGAAGTTTGAGATTGTGCAGGTGGATGAAGTGGATACCTCTTCCCTGAATTTGAAATTCCCGCCTGCTCCACGGTCTGGAAACTATCCGGTAATTGTAGAAGGACTAACTAAAAAATATGATGAGCATGTTGTATTTCAAGATGCCTCATTAACGATTGCGCGTGGTGAAAAGGTAGCTTTTGTTGGTAAGAACGGAGAAGGAAAATCAACCATGATCAAAGCGATCATGGGTGAGATTGATTTTGAAGGCAAGATGCAATTGGGCCATAATTCTATGATTGGCTACTTCGCACAAAATGAAGCCGCGCGATTGGATGTTGAGTTAACTGTTTTCGAAACGATTGATCAGATTGCCTTGGGTGACATCCGCACCAAAATAAAAGACATGTTAGGTGCTTTTATGTTTAGTGGAGATAACATCGACAAAAAAGTGAAAGTACTTTCGGGTGGTGAGAAGACACGACTGGCTATGTTGAAGTTATTGCTTCAACCCGTTAACCTGTTGATTCTGGATGAACCTACCAACCACTTGGATATAAAGACCAAGGATATTTTAAAAGATGCCTTGCTGGCATTTGATGGTACATTGATTCTCGTTTCTCACGATCGTGATTTTCTGGATGGATTGGCGAACAAAGTATTTGAATTTGGAAACAAGCGCGTGCGCGAACATTTTGAAGACATCAACGGCTTCTTGCGAAATAAGAAGATTGAGAATCTGAAAGAAATAGAGCGCACGGTAAAAGCATAATCATTTCACGATTTTAAAGATTACAGCTACTCCAGATTCACAGTGCTCTTTTAAAACACATTTTGTGTTGGCACTAGGGAACTGGTTAGGGGCAAAACAAATTCTACTAATTCTGCTCCAGAGGAGCAACCTATCTGTAGCCAATTGATTTGTTTATAAATCCGGCTCCGGAGGAGCCGCCTATTTCATGTGACAAAAACAGAAGGCATCAAATTCATCAATAATTTTTAATAGGTGGCTCCTCCGGAGCCAGCATAAAATATGCAATGTAATGCTACAAAAAGGTTGCTCCTCCGGAGCAGCAGAGTATGTATTAATTACAGATTCATTTCTTAACTTTAACAATGAAGTTATTTTACCTCAGCCTATTACTCTTAGCCGGATCTTGCATGAAAACACCCAATCAATACGAATATTCAGATGGTAGTGCCAATCGCTATGTTATTACTGAAACTACTATAGAATATATCCCGGTTAAACCCGAGGAAAGTTCTACAGGTATGTATAGTGGTGGGGAACCTAAATTGGTTTCAATTACGAATGATCAATTTAATGCCATTGCCAATCTCTTTGAAGTCGCTTTTCAAAACACCAGTGCTCACTTGACAGAACGACCGAAGATGAGTGGCTTGATTGTATCGAGAACGGGCAACACATCTAAGCAAGCCATTCTAAAACCTAATTCCGAGGAAAAGAAAAATATTGAGAACCAGTTGAAGGCAATGCTGAACAACCACTGAATGCACAGAGAAAATCCCTGAGAATACTCTACCTCTGTGCCTCTGTGGTTAAAGAATCCATTGTAAAATATAAATCGTAATGCTTCTTACAATTGGGATTGAACAACGATTGACACGAAGGACAAATGTTGTTACTACCCATATATTCATTGATTGTTAACTCGTTGCCACACACCCCACAAAGAATTGCTTTTTGATCTCGCTCTACAATTTCCCAGGTTGTAGCCTCATGATCTACATCTTCGGCATGACAGGAATAACATGGATAGTAGGTATCGCAACACTTAAATTTGATGGCTATGATATCCAAGTCTGTTTGATAATGCGAACACCGGGTTTGATTGTCAATGACTTTCCCTTTTACTAAAAGTCCGCCAATAGTTCTGTTGTGCGCAATTGTGTCCATGGAATCGCTCTCCGCTTGATTGTTTTGTTTGTTACAACCACACAGTATTAAACCAATGAAGAGAATCACAAGAAAGGTTCCAATCTTACTTACCATCACCTTCTATTTATACTCGATCATTTGTCGCCAGAGATTATCAAATTCTTTTAAGAACGAGCGCACCACTCCAGCTTCTTCGGTGATTAAAATATTTTCATGATTATAGCGCATCGCACTCACCGTCCAGTTATAACTGCCTGTTAAAAGAGCTTTACTATCTACAACCATAAATTTGTGGTGCATATGGTTAGGTGTTGAATCCATTTTTATGGGTACCCCTACTTTTGCGAGTTGCTTTATATCGGAGCCCTCATCCCATGACTTGTCATTGTCGGTAATGATTTTAACGTTCACTCCTTTTTTGTGTGCGGTTACAATAGCATCGGTAATTCGATCGTCACTGATCGTAAACACACAAATACCAATTTGGTTGATAGCTCCATTAATGCGGTGGATAATGGCATTACGACATTCTTCACCCGGGCTAAAAAAAACACCCGCCCCTTCCGAGTTCGTTACCAAAGCATTATTGGCTGCCTTAATCCATTCAATGATAAACGAATAATTTTCCGCATTGGCCTTCTCCATCGCCAAGGAATATATTTTACTTCTTAAAAAAGATAATTCGTGATCACTTAAAGAATGTTTACTGACCAATGATTTCAGTTCACCTTTTTCGGCCTTCGACAAAATCGTATCTTCTAAACTGTTTTGTAAATGTTGTATGATTAATTCCATTGCTATAGTTTAAAGGCCTTCCATTTAATGATCATTTCTTCCATCCGTTTAGATAACAAATCCACACCCGCCATGGCTTGTGACGTGGGTTTTACATCAGCATTCTGCAATAACGCCATCATATATAATAATTTTTCTTGCAAGCCCACCAGCGTTTCGCTTTCTAAAGGTGTTGCCGAGATACTTCCATAAAGAACGTCCGGATTATCAGGCAACCCATTGCCCCTAAAAGCAATTACCTGCTCCTTCTTACCTTTTGGCCATTTCATTTTTGGATTTGCTAATTTCTCATCGATTGTTTCTCTGATTTTTTGAAGTTGATTGTAAGCCTGATAACACGTTGCAGTATATTTTGTCTGAAGTGTAAGATCAGCATCAGAAATAGCTACCCGAGGATCGAGTCGTACATTAATTTTTTTCTCTTGTACGTTTCCATCAACAGATAATTTTATAAGATACTCACCCGGATGAATAAACGGCCCTTCCGGACGGCTTGCGGAATTGTGATACACCGCGGCAATTGTATACTGACGTTGTGCTCCTTTTGGCGCTGCATACCTCAAATCCCAAACAAAGCGATGATGACCTGCTTCCGTTGAAATTCTTTTTTCAGGACGAGCCCAATACGTTGGATGCGCCATAGACAGCGAATCAATGCCTTCGGGTTTATCAAGATTTGAAAACGTTGCAATCACTTCTCCTTGAGTGGTTGTGATTTCTATTCGTACTTCTCTCGCATTCTTACCTAAGTAATAATCAAGCGTGGCACCATCGGGTGGATTTTCTCCGGCAGGTTCTTCAGGTGCTAAAGGTGTATCTGAAAACATGTTGTGACGAACCCGGGTTGCTGTTGCTGGTTGAAACAGAATATTTTTTTTGATATCCATCTTAGCGACCTCTCGCAGCGGACTGATGTTATCTAAAATCCAGATGGAGCGTCCATGTGTGCCGATCACCAAATCATCTTCATGAATTATCAAATCACGAACAGAAGATGCCGGCATGTTTTGTCGAAGCGATTGCCAGTTCTCGCCATCATCGGCAGAGAAATAAACTTCCCGTTCAGAACCTGCAAATAATAAACCGGGTTGCTTTGGATCTTCACGTACCACATTGATGGGCGAAATTGGATTTAATCCTTTCGTGATTTCTTTCCAGGTTGTGCCAGCATCATGGGTGCGGAAAATATGTGGTCTCATATCATCCTTACGAATGGCGTTCACTGCTACATACATTGTGTTCACATCAAAATGTCCACCATCGAGTTGTGAGATTTTATCCCAGGAGGAAAGTGCAGGGGGTGTTACATCTTTCCATGTTTTACCCCCATCTTTTGTTAGATGAACAAGTCCATCATCGGTGCCAGCCCAGATCACCTCTTTGTTTAGTTTAGAACCAGCAAGAGAATAGATCACTGCGCGCTGACGCATGGTTTTCATTTCTTCGGTTTTGAAATCGCCAACACTTGCTGGTATTTCGTTTTGCTTTCGCGTTAAATCCGGACTAATAATTTCCCAGTCTTGTCCTCCGGTTGTTGTTTTCCATAACACGTTTGTTCCAAACAACAAGGCATCAGGATCGGCCGGATGAAATATCAAGGGCATCGTTCTTACTTGTCTGAATTGTCCTGAGCGAACGGCTTCCGGTGCTACATTTTGTGTTTGTCCGGTTTTTTTATTGAATTTTAAAACACGACCTCCATAAATAAGATCAGGATTTTTAGGATCAGGTGCTACGTACGCATACTCATCGGCACCCACGCCCATCCAATCCCGAAAGGAAATTTGCCCGCCATTACCACGACTCGCTATACCAATTGCCCCACTCTCTTGCTGGCCGCCATACACCCAATACGGAAATTGATTATCCGTTGCCACATGATACAATTGAGCAGTGGGTTGATTATACCAGGTACTCCAGGTTTTTCCAGCATTCACCGTTACAATAGCACCCTGATCGGCAGCGAATAACATGATGTCTGGCTGAAGTGGATTAATCCAGATACGATGATAGTCATCGCCCCCGGGCGCACCTTTAAAGGAAGTCCAGGAGTAACCGCCATCATCGGATCGATAGGACGCAACGTTGGCCGAATACACGACATCGGGATTTCTAGGATGCACCCGAATCTCTGCAAAGTCGCTACCTCTTCCATAAATGCGTCTGTCATTAGTAGTTAACTTCCAACTTTCACCGCCATCATCACTTCTATAAACTCCGCTATTCATTCTTGCATCAACCGTTGCATACAAGTCGCTGTGGATTACTTGGCGAAATACCAATTCCAATTCTGCCAAGGCCTTCTTTTGCACCGGGCAATCCTTGTGTTAATTGCTTCCAGGTGTTGCCACCATCAGTTGATTTATAAAGTCCACTATTAGGTCCTGAAAAAGATGCGTTCTCCCAGGGACCTTCCTGATGTTCCCATAGATCGGCATAAATGATTTGTGGATTGGTGGGATCAAACTCAACTTGTATCGCACCCGTATTGTGATTCTTATATAAAACTTTTTCCCAGTTCTTTCCACCATCCTTTGTTCTGAAAACACCACGCTCATCATTCGCTCCATAAGGATGACCGAGCCCGGCAACAAAAACAATGTTAGGATTGGTAGGATGAACAATTACTCTACCTACTTGCTGCACATCGCGCAAGCCAACATGGTTCCATGTCTTACCGCCATCGATAGACTTATAAATACCATCACCCACACCTAAGTCGGGTCGATGCAGCCCTTCTCCACTTCCCAGGTAAATTATTTCAGGATTTGATGGCGACACAGCCAGATCACCCACTGAACCCGTAGGTGCCGAATCAAAAATTGGATTCCACGTCCGTCCATAATCATCAGTCTTCCAAACGCCCCCATTATTTACACCCATAAAAAACACATTGGGTTGAGTAGGAATGCCCACCGCAGCAACGGTGCGTCCGGCACGGAAGGGACCAATCAATCTGTACTCTAGATCTTTGTATTGATCATGAGAAACGGATTGAGCGCTGGCAATAAAAGAGGCGAAAATGAAAAGGCAAACGAGTCTGAAAGTCATAGGGTTGAATTTGACTTCCATGTTAGCCTTTTAATTACATAAAATCAATTAGAAAAGTGTAGATGGTTAGGACCTCACCCCCGGCTCCTCTCCAAAGGCGAGGGGTGACACTCGTTGTAACTTAAACGCTATCTTATGACATCAAAGAACAAACGTGTTTAAAAATTATTTCTTCTTAGGCTCACTTAGGATAAACATGCGCATTCGAATGTCTGTCAATGGACGATCCATCCTATCAGTTTTGCTTGACGCTATTTTGTCCAGCACATCAAAACCTTTCTCTAATTCTCCATACACAGTATAGTTGCCATCAAGGTGTGGTGTTCCTCCCAACGTGGTGTAAATTTTCTTCTGATCTTCATTAAGAGCTAAATCCTTAAAATCAGGATTGTTCGATTGCCTTCTTAGAAGCACCGCACTGTCTAATTCAGAAGCACGCCAGGCTGGGCGTTGAACAATATAAAACTGACAATTACTACTTGCCTTTGCGGGATTTCCATCACGTGCAGCCGCCAACACACCACGCTTATGATAAATACCTTGCTCGGTTCTAAACTCGGCAGGAATGCGATCACCCGGTGCACTTCCATTTCCAAGCTGTTGTCCAGCTTGCGCTTTCTTACTAGTTGGATCTCCCCCCTGAATCATGAACTTGTTGATTACCCGGTGAAACACCAGACTATCATAAAATCCTCCTTTAACCTTACTCACAAAGTTATCTCTGTGCAAAGGTGTTTCGTTGTAGAGTTTTACCACCATGTCTCCTTCATCGGTCATGATCAAAATATGGTAAAGTCCATCTTTAGTGTTAATTCCTTTGCTATAATTTTTAATCGCGGTGGCTTCCGCCTTTGTGGGGTTACGAAATGTTTTTGGACTACTGCAGGCTATAGCAGATAGCAGAAGTATCAGAACTAAGATTTGCTTCATTTTTTCAGTTTGTCAAATTCAAAATTAAATAATTTCAAGACAACGCAAGGGCAAAATTCAACCCTACCTAGTAATGATTAAATTCTGATTAGATTCAAGACGTTGCTAAAGTGAGGATCGTTTATTGCACTAATATTGATTCACATTTCACCCTATGCATTTACTTACCGTACTCCTAACCATTTTCTTTCCTTTTTCTAAGGCAACAGTTATTGATGGCTATTGCAGCCGTATGTCAGCAAGCCCTGGCGACTCAGTAACTCTTTTCATCAATGCTTCCGAAGTATCCAACAATTATCCGCTCCGTCTTTACGACCTGAATGGGAATAAGGTTTTTGAAAAAAAGGTCAACGTATTTCCTCAAAAGGTAAACTCTACCGAGCCTTGGAAAGATGGGTACATGTATAAACGAACCGTAACAATAAAGTTGCCGAGCCTTAAAAGTGGAGTCTACCTCTGGGAAGATAAAATTCCCATCATTATCAAAGCCTCAAATCCGAAAATAATAGTTGTGTATTCTTCCAATACCGAAAACGCTTATTGCAATTCGGGTGGGAAAAGTCTTTATCCATACAATTCCTCAAATCAAATTTCCTCACCCATTATTTCGTTCCTCCGCCCTATCGGGTTACCGAAACACTCGGAAGCTTTTCTGCGATGGTTTGTCAATCAGCCCTTTCAAAACGTTGGCTATGTTTCCGACCAGGACCTTGATTACTACAACGAGATAAATCGCGCAGAATTGATTTTACTGGTGGGGCACAATGAGTATTGGACCTTAGAGGCCCGGAAAAATTTTGATCGATTTGTTAATGAAGGTAAGAATGCGTTGATCATGTCGGGAAACACCATGTGGTGGCAGGTACGGTACGATAAAACCCGAACCAAGTTAATTTGCTATCGTGTGGGTGCCGATGATCCAATTCGTTCGCCAAAATTAAAAACAGTTAATTGGAATGACCCCACTTTAAATTATTCCATTCTTCAGTCTATTGGTGTTGAGTTTCCCCTTGCCGGGTTTGGATTAAAAGAGGACAAAGGTTGGGATGGTTTTAAAGTCGTTAACGAAAAATCTCCGCTGCTTGAGGGCACAAACCTTGCAAAAGGAAAGATCATTCCTCTTAAGAACGATGAGCTTGATGGTACGTTGGTTACCGGATTTAATGGAATGTATACTCCCGTTATCGATAAGCACAAACTAGGGTTTCATCAAATCGAAATTGTAGGTTACGATTCCACGTTCAGGCTAAATCGGTACGGGCTTGCCACCTGGATCGTTTTCAAGAAAACCAAAACCTCGGGCACAATTATCAACACAGCTTCGACAGACTGGTGTTCGGAACGAGGAATGGGAAACAAAGTCATTCAACAGATTACTACTACCATGATCCGAAAACTTCTGAACAAAGAGAATGTTTTCTCGCCAGTAGAAGAGGTTAAGTTTTTACAATAAGGCAGGAGTTACCATTTAAAAATAGCGCTATTTTTTCTGATTGCTTTGGGCTGGTACAGACAGTCGTTTGTGGTCTTGGCTCAAGAACTACCAAAATAGTTCTCGGAATCAATTTACCTTTATCTTAAATGCAGTATAAAAATCGTTGAATTTCTTTACCAAACTTTTTAACACACCAAACTTATCCATATGGAGATTCTTCCTGTTTTATTAATTCTGGTTTTTGTTCTTGGAGCATTACTTCTTTTTACACTTTTTGTAACTGTAAAACAAGGAAGCATTGCCGTGGTTACTGTCTTTGGAAAATACAGGCGAATCATGCGACCGGGATTAAATATCAGGATTCCGTTGATCGAAGTAATTCTTACCCGAATCTCCATTCAAAACAAGTCTGTTGAACTGGCATTTCAAGCTACAACCATCGATCAGGCGAATGTCAATTTTAAGGCAATGTTACTTTTCTCCGTACTAAATCAACAAGAAGAAACAATTAAAAATGTTGCTTTTAAATTTATGGATGAAGATAGTTTTTCAACAGCACTTACCCGCACTATTGAAGGCTCCATCAGGGGATTCGTTGCAACTAAAAAACAGTCGGAGATTTTAGCTCTACGAACCGAGATTGTTTTAGAGGTAAAAAAGGAACTGGATCATACACTTGAAGATTGGGGATATCACCTTATAGATCTTCAACTTAATGATATTGCTTTTGATGAGACTATTATGAAATCAATGGCTAAGGTTGTTGCCTCCAACAACTTACGAGCTGCTGCTGAGAATGAAGGCCATGCGTTATTGATCACCAAAACGAAAGCTGCAGAAGCAGAAGGAAATGCAATCAAGATTTCGGCTGAAGCCGAAAAGATAGCAGCTCAAATGAGAGGTCAGGGTGTTGCTTTATTCCGCGAGGAAGTTGCAAAGGGTATGTCACAAGCTGCTAAGGAAATGCAAAACGCCCACCTAGATTCGTCTTTCATTCTTTTCTCCATGTGGACAGAATCACTCAGGCACTTTGCTGAAGAAGGCAAAGGCAATGTAATCTTCCTGGATGGCTCAACGGATAGCATGAAGCGAACCATGCAGGAAATGATGGCCCTAAGCAAAGGTGCAGCTACTTTAACGGAGGATAAAACTAAATCTTAACTCCAGCTTGTAGGATTAATATTCTTTGCTGCCCTCAAAATATCTATTCGGCTTATCTGGCCTATCAGAACTCCGTTTTCCACAACCGGCATTCTTCGAATGGCAGTATTTAAAAATTCTGTTGCGGCATCAACTACTGTGCTATTTGGAGACATAGTCTTTACTTCGCGAGTCATGTAATCGGAAACGATTGGATCGCTGTGTGGCAAGTTATGATACGCTTGATCAACAATTATTCTTAAGCAATCGCGCTCCGAAATAATTCCAACTAATTTTCTATTTTCATCCAACACGGGAGCTCCAGAAATTCTTTTCTCAATCATAATATCGATAACCTCATTGATCAGTTGATCTGGACGCACTGTTATCAAATTATGCTGCTGAACCATATACTTAACAATAGTCTCGTACTTAGGTTGTCCTGCAGCCAATTCCTCTTTGCTTTTTATGTCTGGTCTAAAATTCATGATTATTTGGTTTACGGTAGATTTATAGTATAGAAATATAAGCATTCCCATAAAAAATCAAAAGCCTAACGTAACAGGAAGTAAGAAAATCGGCTTTAATGAAGTATTTGAACCATACTCATCGAAAGAATTTCATG
Organism: uncultured Cytophagales bacterium; assembly: GCA_963787095.1. GTDB lineage: Bacteria > Bacteroidota > Bacteroidia > Cytophagales > Cyclobacteriaceae > ELB16-189. The sequence goes on from CAWBCB010000023.1 coordinate 29,123, forward strand.
AATTGAGTAGAGGAAATCCCATTAAAAAGTGCCGGAATATTTCATTAAACTTGTATATCTATCTTCGCTATTTTCAAATGAAATTAAGATTCATCCTACTCACACTTTGTAGCGCCATCACATTTTTATCTGAGGCACAACGGCCTGCACCCGATATTGTAACCGCTAAACAAACTAACATAAACATTCAGCCTATTCTTCATGGCACGGTTGTATTTACCTGGAATAATAAAGTAATTTATGCTGATCCGTATGGAGGTGGCAAAGCTTTTGAAGGTATGGCAGCTCCTGATCTCATTTTAATAACCGATATCCATGGTGATCATTTGAATGTTGAAACATTAAAAACACTTGACCTTACAAAAGCAGTGCTGGTAGTTCCGCAAGCCGTAGCCGATCAGCTTCCTGAAGATATGAAAGCAAAGGCAGTAATTTTGAGCAATGGCGCTTCAACTATACAGAATGGAATTTCCATTTCAGCAATTCCCATGTACAACCTACC